>NZ_JBHTTQ010000006.1:53560-138460 GCF_042794475.1 Streptomyces sp. NPDC056527 | reverse complement strand
CGGCGGGCCGCCAGCCCCGGTTGTGGGCAATCGTCCCGCGGGACGGGCGCGAGTGGGCCGCGGGGTGGACGCGGCGCGGGAGGTCGCCGACGCGTTGCGCTGACGCGCGCGGCGGGCTGCCACCCCCGGTTGTGGGCAATCGTCCCGCGGGACGGGCGCGAGTGGGCCGCGGGGTGGACGCGGCGCGGGAGGTCGCCGACGCGTGGCGCTGACGCGCGCGGCGGGCTGCCACCCCCGGTTGTGGGCAATCGTCCCGCGGGACGGGCGGGCACGACGGACGGCGCCCTTGCGGGTGCCTCCGCCCCGAATCACCACGCCTCGGAGAGCGGTGCCCGGCCGTGGGCCCGGGCCCACGGCGCGGACGGACCCGCGAGGGCGCCGTCCGCGTGGGTCGTGCCCACCCGTTCCGCCCCGCGGAGCAGTCGGCCCCACCGGCGACGGTGGTGGCGGGTCAGCGCCCGTCGCCCGTCAGGAGGTCGCCCAACGCCGTTCTGCGGTGTTCCACCGAGCGGCCGGTCCGGGTCGTCGTGATCAGGCCCGCGCCGCGCAGGGCCGCTGCGTGGGACGAGGCCGTGGCGTTGCTGACGCGCAGGTGGCGGGCCAGGGTCGTCGTCGTGTGCGGCGTGGTCAGTGCGCGGAGGAGTTCCAGGCGGGTCCGGCCGAGGACCGCGGCCAGGGACTCGTCCGTGCCGGGCGCCGCGTCCGGGGTGAGCGGCAGACCGGTGCCCGCCGCGTAGGACACGACCACCGGTCGGTCCGGCAGGTCCTGCACGAGGGGACGACCGGTCCAGTGGAAGGTCGGCAGGAGGACGAGACCGCGTCCGGCGAGCCGTATCTCCCGGGTGTCCGGCGCCGCCCACTCCCAGACGCCGTCGCGCAGCCGCGTGCCCGGGACCAGAGCCGGCAGGGCCGCGCCGACGCCGTGTTCGGCGACCGTCACCGCATGGCGGGTGAACTCCGCCCGGTGCAGGTCCTGCACCAGCGGCCACACCGGCGCCACCACCGTCTCGAAGGCCGCCCGCTGGGCGCGGCGCAGTATTTGCCGGGCGCCCGCCTCGCCCGCGTGGAGCTCGCGGATCCACTTCGGGGAGGGACGCCCCGCGTACACCCGCTCCAGTTCCGACCGCACCAGCTCCGCGGGGGCCGCCGCCACCAGGTCGAGGCTCTCCTCCAGCGTCGCTCCCAGCACGTCGAGGAAGAGCGGGGGATCGCCCGCCGGGACGAGGTCCGCGAGCGGTGCCACGACGTCCGGCAGGGACCGCAGCACCCGTCGCCGCCAGCGGCCGTGGAGCAGCTCGCCGCCGCCCGACATCATCATGAAGGCCGCGTTCAGCTCCGGCACCGGGGCCGGCCGGGCGGCGAACCGCACGCGGGCGAAGTCGTCCGCCGTGAATCGGATCCGGATCAACGCCGCCGCCTCATTCCGCTCTCCCCCGCAAGCCTTTCGATCACAGCCTCAACCTTCGTCCGAAGGCGCTGCCCGACGCCAGCCTGTCCGCATGACATCTCCCCGAGAGACCCGAGAGACCCGAGAGGCCCGGCCGACCCGAGCGGTCGGACCGACCCGACGGACCGTCACCCGAGCGGGCGTCCTCGCCGCCGCCCTCGCCCTCGCGCCGACGGCCGCCCGAGCCGCCGGCTCCACCCGGCTCCGACTGCCCGCGCCCACCGGCCCGTACAAGGTCGGCGCCACCACCCTGCACCTGGTAGACCCCTCCCGTAACGACCCGTGGAAGCCCGAGATCGGGGTACGGGAGCTCATGGTGACCGTCCTCCACCCGGCCAGGACCGTGCGCGGACTTCCGCGCGCACCCCAGCTGACCCCCGGCGCCGCCGAGCTCTTCGCCGAGCTCGCCCCCGCGATCCACCCGGGGCTGCCGCCGGCCGGTGTCGACTGGGCGGCCACCCTGACGCACTCCCACCCCGGCGCACCCGTCCTGCCGGGCCGTCGGCCCGTGCTGCTGTACAGCCCCGGTGGCGGCGAGGCCCGCACCATGGGCACGTCCCTCGCCGAGGAGCTGGCGAGTCACGGCTGGGCCGTCGTCACCATCGACCATCCGGGGGACGCGAGCCAGGTGGAGTTCCCCACGGGGCGGCCGGGCCGGGAGAAGGTGCGCCCGACGGTCTTCCTCGGCCCGCCCGACGCGGAGCAGTTCCGCACCATGATCGACACCCGCCTCGCCGACGTCCGCTTCGTCCTCGACCGGCTCGAAGCCCTGGAGGGCCCTCTCGGCCGCGCGCTCGACCTGGGGCGGGTCGGGATGTACGGGCACTCGGCCGGGGGCACCACGGCTGCCCAGACGCTCTACGACGACCGGAGGATCGCCGCCGCGGTGAACCTGGAGGGCTACCTGGACCGGGTGGACGGCGAGCTCTTCCCGGTGGCCCGGTACGGCGTCGACCGCCCGCTGCTCCTGTTCGGTACGGACGGGTTCCGCGACGCGCGGCTCGACCGCTCCTGGTCCGCGATGCTCGCCCACCCCACGGGCCGTACCTGTCGGCGGCAGCTGGACCGGGCGGCGCACGGGGTCTTCACCGACCACGCCGCCCTCGTGCCGCAGCTGCATGCCGCGGGCCTGGTGACCACGGAGGCCAGGGTCGGACTCGTCGGCGCGATCGAGCCCAGGGTGTCCGTGCCGGCGGTGCGCCACCTGGTCCGCGCGTTCTTCACCCGGACCGTCCCTCCCAGGGGCGCCCAGTAGATTGGGGGCGTGCTCTCCAGTCTCACGCGTAACCGTGCCCTCGCGCTCTGCGCGCTGCCCGTCGCCGCGCTCTTCGCGGTCGTCGGGCTGGCGCCGTTGCCGTACGCCATCGCACAGCCCGGCACGACCGCCGATGTGCTCGGCAAGGACAAGGGGCGCGAGGTCATCACCATCAGCGGCAAGCCGGTCCGTCCGACGGACGGCGAGCTGCTGATGACGACCATCTCGGCCACCGGGCCCAGCGTCGACAACGACTTCGGCGATGTCGTCGACGCCTGGTTCCGTACCGACCGGGCCGTGCTGCCGCGCGACTCCGTCTACCCGCCCGGGAAGTCGGACGCCGAGGTCGAGAAGCACAACCTCGGCGAGATGAAGGAGTCGCAGGACGCCGCCACCATGGCCGCCATCGGCTACCTCAAGCTCGACCCGAACGACGTCGACGTCACGCTGCACCTCGCCGACGTCGGCGGGCCGAGCGCCGGTTTCATGTTCTCCCTCGGGATCGTCGACAAGCTCGCCGGCGACGGTTCGGGCGGCGACCTCACCGGGGGTCGGACCATCGCCGGTACGGGAACGATCGAGCCGGACGGCACGGTCGGCGCCGTCGGCGGCGTCTCCCTGAAGACCCAGGCGGCGGGCCGCGACGGGGCGAGCGTCTTCCTCGTACCGAAGGCGGAGTGCTCGGACGCGCAGGCCGAGCTGCCGAAGGGGATGCGCCTGATCCCGGTCTCCACGCTCAGCGATGCGGTGTCTTCGCTCCGGGCGCTGGAGCAGGGGCAGGAAGCGAAGATTCCGAGCTGCTGACGCCCTTCGGGGCGGGGTCCATCTCGCGCCAGGCAGGGAAGACCATCGGGGCCAGCGTGACCAGGAAGTAGACCCCGCCGAGCGCGAGCAGCGCCGTCGTCAGGCCGGCCCCTTCGACGAGCTGCCCGGCGACGAGGCCGCCCAGCGGGGTGGCCAGGAGCACCCCGGCCATCGTCACCCCGGAGACCCGGCTGCGCAGGTCGTCGGGGACGCGCTCGTACATCAGGGTGGCGAGGATCGGGTTGAGGAGCCCGGCCCCGAACCCGCTCGCCACCATCGTGACGAGCAGCGGAAGCGTGGTGTCGGTGAGCGCGGCCACCGCGTACGGCGGGGCGCCGCACAGCAGGAACCCGGCCGTGAAGACCACCCGGCGCGGGAAGCGGTGGCCTATCGCCCCGTAGAGCACGGCGGCGAGCAGCGCGGAGCCGCCGAAGACGGCGACGAGCAGACCGAGGGCGGCGGAGCCGCCGAGGTTCTCCCGGGCGTGGACGGGCAGCAGCACCGAACTCCAGCCCTGGCTCAGCCCGTTGGTGGCCATCACCATGACGACGATGCCGAGCAGCAGCCGGGAGCGGAGCACGAAGGCGTATCCCTCGCGCAGCTCGGCGCGGTAGCCGGGCAGGGAGAAGGGGGCCGGGTCGGGCTGGGGCGCGGCGGCCGGCACGCCCCGCAGGCCGAACAGGACGAGCAGGGCGGAGAGCCCGAAGGTGGCGGCGTCCAGGAGCAGCACGGTGTCCGCGCCGATGAGGGCGACGAGGACGCCGGCGAGGGCGGCGCCGGTCATCCGGGCGCCTCGGGAGACGGCGTCGTAGAGGCTCGCGGCGCGGGGGAGCGGGGTTCCGGCGCGGCGGGCCAGGTCGGGGATCAGGACGTGGCGGGCGGTCTCGCCGGGCGCGTGGAAGAGGCCGGTCACGGCCATCAGCGCGCAGAGCATCCAGAACTCCAGCACGCCGGCGCTGTGCAGGAGCGGGATCGCGGCCAGCGCGAGCGCGCAGACGAGGTCGGAGGCGACGCTTATCCGGCGGCGTCCGATCCGGTCGATGACCGGTCCGCCGACGATCGCGGAGACGACGACGGGAACGGCCGCGCAGAAGGCGACCAGGCCCGCCTTTCCGGGGCTGCCGGTGGTGTCGAGGGCGAACCACGGGACACCGATGAGGGTGAGCGCGTTACCGGTGATGGAGATGGCGTTGGCGGCCAGGACGGTGGCCAGTGGAGCACGTCCCGCGGGAGCGCTCATGCGGCGAGCGGGAGACGTCGGGCGCTGCCCGGGGCGGTGGCGCCGGGTCGGGCGGTGGCAGGGACGGCGAGTCGGAGCCCTAACGCGACCAGCGTCCAGCCGATCCGGGCACGGACCGGGGCGAGGGACACGGAGTCGGTGGCCGCGCGGTGGAGTTCGGTCGACCGGTGGAGTTCGGCCGCGTCGAGGTGGTGCAGTTGAAGGTGGATGTCGGCATGCATGGCTTCGTGGTCCCTTTCTCAGTTCTCGTACTGGGGGAACGCATGCAGGTGCAGCCGTACGCGGGCGGCGCCCGGCGCTTCGGCGTCGGCACTGTCGCGGTACGCGTCGATCAACTCGTGCATCTTTGTGGTGAGTTCGCGCAGTCGCTCGGGCGGCAGGCTCAGCGTGAAGTCGCTCATGTCAGCGGAGCCGGTCCACGCCTGGCCCCAGTCCTGGCGGGTGCCGAGCCAGGTGTTGAGCTCCTGGGCGTGGATGGTCGCGATCTCGTGGAGGTAGACCTCCACGGCGCCCCTGACCTCGGGGTCGGGGTTCTCGTACAGCGACTCGTCGAACGTCGTTCCCTGCACGGCCGCCTTCCACCACCGCTCCCGGCCCTTGCCCCGGGTGGGGTCGTCCTCGACGAAGCCGTGTGCGGCGAGCTGGCGCAGGTGGTAGCTGGTCGCGCCGCTGGACTCGTCGAGCCGCTCGGCCAGTTGGGAGGCGGTGGCGGGGCCGTGGTGGCGCAGGGCGCGCAGGAGCTGGATGCGCAGCGGGTGGGCGAGGCCACGGAGCGAGCGCGGGTCGAGCGTGCGACTCAGGGGCTTCTCGGGCCGGGGCGCGGACGGGGGGACGGACTGGTGCTCGGGCTCGGGCATGGCGTCAGACTAGAGTTGCAAAGGAAGGCTTGCAAGGGATTCTTTGCAACTACTTCTTTGGAGTCCTGGGGGGGGGGTGCGCGGGCCGTCCCTCGCCCGTCCGTCCCGCTATGCGGGGCCGTCCTCCGCCGCCTGCTCCACCAGTGGGATGATCCGCAGCGGTACGGGGTTCTCCATCACGATCGCCGTGGAGGCGCGGACGATGCCCTCGAAGCCGACGACCCGGTCGATCACCCGCTGCAGGTCCGCGTTGGAGCGGGCGACCAGCCGGCAGAGCATGTCCCCGTGTCCGGTGGTCGTGTGCAGTTCGAGCACCTCGGGCACGGTCGCCAGATGGCTCCGGACGTCGGGCCCCTGCCCCTGCTTGATCTCCAGCGTCGCGAACGCCGTCACGGGATAGCCGAGCGCCGCCGGATCGACCTGAGGCCCGAACCCGCGGATCACTCCGTTGGCCTGAAGGCGGTCCAGGCGCGCCTGCACGGTGCCGCGCGCCACGCCCAGCCGGCGCGAGGCCTCCAGGACCCCGATCCGCGGCTCCCGGGCGAGGAGCACGATCAACCGCCCGTCCAGATGATCGATCGCCACAGTGGCCTCCCCATGGTCATCCTGTACAAGTATCCCCGCCATACTGGCCCGTCGCTGTGCAGATTGCCCAGTGCTCCGGCGAACTATTGCGCAGCTTGCCGATCGGCGGGACTCTGCCGCTATGACTGAGACCATCGATCACACCCCTTCCACGGCGCGGCAGGCCGATCCCTTCCCCGTGAAGGGCATGGACGCGGTCGTCTTCGCCGTCGGCAACGCCAAGCAGGCCGCGCACTACTACTCCACGGCCTTCGGCATGAAGCTCGTCGCCTACTCCGGACCGGAGAACGGCAGCCGCGAGACCGCCAGTTACGTCCTGACGAACGGCGCCGCCCGCTTCGTGTTCACCTCCGTCATCAAGGTCGCCACCGACTGGGGCCGGTTCCTCGCCGAGCACGTCGCCGAGCACGGTGACGGTGTCGTCGACCTGGCGATCGAGGTGCCGGACGCGCGCGCCGCGTACGCCTACGCCGTCGAGCACGGCGCGACCGGCATCACCGAGCCGTACGAGGTGAAGGACGAGCACGGCACCGTCGTCCTCGCCGCCATCGCCACGTACGGCAAGACCCGCCACACCCTCGTCGAGCGCTCCGGCTACGACGGCCCGTACCTGCCGGGCTTCGTCTCCGCGAACCCGATCGTCGAGCCGCCGGCCAAGCGCACCTTCCAGGCGATCGACCACTGCGTCGGCAACGTCGAGCTCGGGAAGATGAACGAGTGGGTGGCCTTCTACAACAAGGTCATGGGCTTCACGAACATGAAGGAGTTCGTGGGCGACGACATCGCGACCGAGTACTCGGCGCTGATGTCGAAGGTCGTCGCCGACGGCACGCTCAAGGTCAAGTTCCCGATCAACGAGCCGGCGATCGCGAAGAAGAAGTCGCAGATCGACGAGTACCTGGAGTTCTACGGCGGCGCGGGCGTCCAGCACATCGCGCTGGCCACGAACGACATCGTCGCCACCGTGCGCTCCATGCGCGCCGCCGGTGTCCAGTTCCTCGACACGCCGGACTCGTACTACGACACGCTCGGCGAGTGGGCCGGCGAGACGCGGGTGCCGGTCGAGACGCTGCGTGAGCTGAAGATCCTCGTCGACCGCGACGAGGACGGCTACCTGCTGCAGATCTTCACGAAGCCGGTCCAGGACCGTCCGACCGTCTTCTTCGAGATGATCGAGCGCCACGGCTCGATGGGCTTCGGCAAGGGCAACTTCAAGGCCCTGTTCGAGGCGATCGAGCGCGAGCAGGAGAAGCGCGGCAACCTCTAGTCCGCCGAGGCCGACGGGCCCGGGGCGACCGCCCTGGGCCCGTCACCATGAGCACCCGGGTCCGCCCGGGCGTCGGCACGCTGCGGCGCCCGCGGGGTTGGCGCCGCAGCGCCTGCCGGTGGGCGCCGGTCCGGGCACGTGCCCCGAAGGGGCGGGTTCCTACGCCGTCTCCCGCGCCTTCGGTGTCTCCCGGGGCGTCGGGGTGCCAGGGGTCTCCCGGGTCGTCGGCTCGGTGTCGGGTTCCGCTCGCTCCGGGCGCAGTTCCTCCGGCAGCACGTCCGGAGGATCGCCGAGCGCCGCCGCCGCCTTGCGGGCCTTCGGGGCCAGCAGCGGCGAGAAGTCCGGATTGATCCGCAGTGCCTCCGCCAGGTGGCGGCGGGCCGGGCCGTCCATGCCCACCGCCCGCTCGATCTCGCCCCGGTGGTACGTGAACAGCGCGCTCCGCAGCCCCTCGTCCGTCGCCCGCTTCGCGTACTCCAGCGCCTCCTTCGGCTCCCCCGAGCGGTACAGCGCCCATCCCAGCGCGTCCGCCACCCGCACCGACCGGTGCCCCCGCGCCCACTCCGCCTTGAGCCGCCGTACCGCCGCGGCCGGGTCGCCGTGGTCCGCCTCGAACAGGCCGAGGACCGCCTCCGCGTTGACCCATTCCCGCGTCCGCAGCAGGTCGTACCGGCTCCGCGCGTCCCCGTCCAGGCCCAGCGACTGATAGAGCTCGCCCGCCTCCAGGACGTACTCCGGCAGCGGCAGCCGCGCCAGCGCCGCCCGGTAGCCGGCGACCGCCTCGTCCGTGCGGCCGAGCGCCGCGAGCGCCCGGGCCCGGCCGGCCAGCGAAGGGCCGTGGTCCCGTACGAGCGCCAGCGCCTTCCCGTACTCCGTGAGCGCCTCCTCCGGCTCGCCCCGCTCCCCGGCCAGATCGCCGAGCCGGGCCAGCGCCGCCGCCTTCTCCGCGCCCGACTCCGCCTGTCCCACCGCGTCGATCGCGGCCGCCACCGCGTCCTCCCGCCAGCCCCGGTCGCGGTACATCTGGGCCGTCCGCGCGCTGACCGTCCCGCCCGTGCGCAGCTTCTCCAGCGTGGAGAGCGCCTTGCGGGCGGACTCGTACTCCCCGAGCCCGTTGTACGCGTCGATCAGCAGCGGGTACGCCGACCAGCGCTTCGGGTCCTCCTTGCGGACCGCCTCGCCCCAGGTCCGCGCCGTCCGCCAGTCGCCCCGCGCGTTGGCCAGGGCGCCGAGCCCCAGCTGCGCGTCGAGGTTCCCGCGCCCGGCCGGCCGCACCTCCAGCGAGCGCTTCAGCGCACGCTCCGCCCTTGGGTAGTACGTCGAGTCGCCGAGCCGCGTACCCCGTTCCGTGTACGCCGCGCCCAGCACGGCCCAGGACTCCTCGTCCGTCGGATGCCTCTTCAGCCACTTCTCGCGGTCGGCGATCAGCGCACCCAGGTCCGGCAGCGAGGCCGGCGCCCCCGCGTTCGCCGCGAGCACCGCACGCTCGGCGGGACCGGGGGCGGGCGGCTTTCCGTCGCCGAACAGACCGGGAGCGAGATCGGGGGCGTACAGCAGTGCCGTCGCCGCGAGCACCGCACCCACCCCGGCGGCCAGAATCGACCTCGACACGTTCTCCGTCTTCATGCCGCTCACTGTGCGCCTGTACGAAGAGCACACGAAGGACCACGACGGCGGGTTCACACCGATGGCCCCGACTGCCACGCTGGACGCATGGACGATCTTCTGACGCGGCTCCACGCGGAACTGCGCGCGGGCCTGCCCGCCGAGGCGCTGATCACCGACCCGGACGTCACCGCTTCCTACTCCCACGACATGGCGAGCTTCTGCACGGCCGGCACCCCCGCGGCCGTCGTGCTCCCGCGCACCGTCGAGCAGGTCCAGCACATCATGCGGACCGCGACCGCGCTGCGCGTCCCGGTCGTCCCCCAGGGCGCGCGCACCGGTCTGTCCGGCGCCGCTAACGCCTCCGAGGGCTGCATCGTGCTGTCGCTCGTCAAGATGGACCGGATCCTGGAGATCAGCCCGGTCGACCGGATCGCCGTCGTCGAGCCGGGCGTCGTGAACGCCGTCCTGTCCCGCGCCGTGAACGAGCACGGCCTGTACTACCCGCCGGACCCCTCCAGCTGGGAGATGTGCACGATCGGCGGGAACATCGGCACCGCGTCCGGCGGCCTGTGCTGTGTGAAGTACGGGGTGACGGCGGAGTACGTCCTCGGTCTCGACGTCGTCCTCGCCGACGGGCGGCTGATGTCGACCGGCCGGCGTACCGCCAAGGGCGTCGCCGGATACGACCTGACCCGGCTCTTCGTCGGCTCGGAAGGCAGTCTCGGCATCGTTGTCGGCGCGACCCTCGCGCTCCGGCCGCAGCCTCCCGTACAGCTCGCGCTCGCCGCCGAGTTCCCCTCCGCGGCAGCCGCCTGCGACGCCGTCTGCGCGATCATGGAGCGCGGCCACACACCCTCGCTCCTTGAGCTCATGGACGGCACCACCATCCGCGCCGTCAACAGGATGGCGAACATGGGGCTCCCGGACACCACCGAGGCCCTGCTGCTGTGCGCCTTCGACACCCCCGACCCGGCCGCCGATCTGGCCGCCGTCGGTGAGCTCTGCGCGGCGGCCGGGGCCACCGAGGTCGTCCCCGCCGAGGACGCCGCCGAGTCCGAACTCCTCCTCCAGGCGCGTCGGCTGTCGCTGACCGCCCTGGAGACGATCAAGTCCGCGACGATGATCGACGACGTGTGCGTGCCGCGCACCAAGCTGGCCGCGATGCTCGACGGCACCTCCGCCATCGCGGAGAAGTACGACCTGACGATCGGCGTCTGCGCGCACGCGGGCGACGGCAACACCCACCCCGTCGTCTGCTTCGACCAGGCGGACGAGGACGAGTCGCGCCGGGCGCGGGAATCCTTCGACGAGATCATGGCCCTCGGTCTGGAGCTGGGCGGCACGATCACCGGCGAGCACGGTGTGGGTGTGCTGAAGAAGGATTGGCTGGCGCGGGAGTTGGGGCCGGTGGGCGTGGAGATGCAGCAGGGCATCAAGCGGACCTTCGACCCGCTGGGGATCCTCAACCCCGGAAAGCTGTTCTGACACCGGCGCCTTCCCGCGTTCGACCTCGTGGCGCTCCCGCTCACACCTCACCGTCCTGGGACTCGTCCGAGGGCCACGGGTCGCGCAGCCACAGGTCGTCGGCGACCGAGGTGGTGGCCAGGAGTTCGGCAAGGCCGTCGTCGATCCCGAGCTGCTCGGACTCGGTGCCCGGCGGAACGGCGCGCAGGGTCCGCTCCAGCCACGCGGACACCTGCGCGGACGGCGCTTCGAGCAGCGCGTCGCCGTCGGGGGAGGAGAGCGCCATCAGGACGACGTTGCGCCCGTCGACCTTGGTGGGCCAGATGCGGACGTCCCCGTGGCCGCACGGCCGGAAGACGCCCTCGACGAGCAGCTCGCGGGCGAACGTCCAGTTGACCGGGTGGTCCGAGCCGATGTGGAAGGTGATGTGCACGGCGTACGGGTCGTCGGTGCGGTACGCGAGTCGGGCGGGCACGGGGATGGAGCGCTCGGGGGAGAGCACCAGCTTCAGCTCCAGCTCGCGCTCGACCACGGTGTTCTCGGTGTTCTGCATGGCGTGACGTCCTCTCCGGTCGCGGGCCCCGGGTGGGCCCGCACAGGAAGAGAGCGCGGTCGTCGTCGGCCATTACGCGACTTCGGGGAAGTTTTTTCGAGGAGATTCCGGCGAGGATCCGGCGGGATCGTCGGCCCGAGCGTGACGGTGAGTGGCGGGATCCGTGGGTATGTCGCTCGAAGGCGGGTTTCTCACGGCCACGTTCTTCCCGCGGCACCGTTCTTCGTTACTGTCCTCCTTGGGCCCACGGGCCCGATGTCGTAGAAGCGTTGTCACGGAACGGAGTCGGGGCAGTGGCTACTCCTCCTGGAGCCGGCGGGGAGGTACCTCGGGCCGGGTACTACCCGGACCCGTCCATTCCCGGATACATCCGGTACTGGAACGGGGGCGCCTGGGTGCCCGGGACGAGCCGTCCCGCGCCCAAGGAGGGCGAGGCACCGCCGGCCGCCCCGGCCGGGGTGATGCCCCCGGGTCCGGCGCTCGCCCCGAACCCCTCGCCCGCGCCCGTGGTTCCGTCCACCCCGGTGCCCGCCGTGGAGGAGACCGGACCGGTCTTCCTGGACGAGGAGCCGGTCGCCGAGACGCGGCCCGAGCCGGCCTCGGCCTGGCAGGCGGACGTCTCGCGGCAGACCGGCTTCGGCGGCGACCGGGACCAGCGGGTCTCGTGGGGCGCCCCGGAGGCGGAGCCCGCGCCCGCCTCGCAGGACCCCCGCGTGGCCGCCTCCCGGACCCCCGACCCGGAGCCCGCCCCCACGCCCGCCGCGCGCCCCGCGGCGACGTCGTCGGCGCGCCTCGGCGGTATGCCCGTCACGCCGGCTCCGGCCGCCGACCCGACCGGCGGCGCGCTGCCCGGCGTACGGCAGCCGCAGGCCGAGGGGACCATGACGATCCGTTCCCTCGCGCCGAAGGACGGCCAGGCGGCCCCGTCGGCACGTGCGCCCCAGGGCGCGCAGGGCGCCCAGGCGTTGCAGGGACCGCACGGCACCCAGGACGCCCCCGGCGCGCAGAGCCCGCAAGGCCCGCAGGGACTCAGGTCCCCGCAGGCCCCGCTCCCGCACGTTCCCGGCCAGCCCCAGCCCCAGCCCGCGCCGGCCCCCACCCCCGCCGCCGCCCCCGCGCCGGTCACCACCGGCCCCGGCGGCGGCGCCCCCTCCTGGCCGCAGCAGGTGCAGCAGCTCGCGCAGTCCGGGCCCGCCGCGGGCCCCCGGGCCGAGGCCGAGCAGCCCGTCCTGCCCTGGAAGCCGCCCGTAGAGGACCGGTTCCTCCAGGCCGCCCGGGCGCAGGCCGCCGCCCGCCCGGCCGGTCTCGGCAAGCGCCTCGTCGCCCGGCTCGTCGACACCCTCGTCCTCGGCGCGCTCGTCGGAGGGGCGTCCTTCCCCTTCGTGACCCAGGCGCTCGACCACATCGACGCCAAGATCGAGGCGGCCAAGCAGACCGGAACGACGGTCCAGGTCTGGCTCCTGGACGGCACGACCTCGCTCAACTTCGGGATCGCGCTGGCCGCCCTGCTCGTCATCGGCGTGCTGTACGAGGCGCTTCCCACCGCCAAGTGGGGTCGCACGCTCGGCAAGAAGCTCTGCGGTCTCCAGGTGCGGGACATCGAGGCGCACGAGCCGCCGACGTTCGGGGCGGCCCTGCGGCGCTGGCTCGTCTACAGCGTCCTCGGGCTTCTGGTCCTCGGCGTCCTCAACGTCCTCTGGTGCCTCTTCGACCGGCCCTGGCGTCAGTGCTGGCACGACAAGGCGGCTCACACCTTCGTGGCGCGCTAGGGGGCGTCCGGCGGAGGGGCCCGTACGGCGGTCGCTCGAACGGGCGGCGAATCCTTGCGGGGCCCTGGCTCGCGGGATGCACTGCCCCCATGAGCAACGACCAGCCGACGCCCGGCCAGCCGCCCGAGGACGACCCGTTCCTCAAGAAGCCGCAAGAGCCCACGCCGCCGTCGGCGGGCTCTCCTCCCGGGAGCGGCGGTCAGCCGCCGCCCCCCGAAGGACCACCGCCGGGAGGTCCCCCGCCCGAGGGACCGCCGCCCGAGGGACCGCCGCCCGAGGGGCCACCTCCCGGAGGACCGCCGCCCGGGGGGCCTCCGCCCGGCTCCCCGTACGACAACGTGCCGCCGCCGCCCCCGCCGTACGGTTCCCAGCCCTACGGCGGCGGGGGCGCCTACGGCGGTGCGGACCCGCTCGCCGGGATGCCGCCGCTCGCCGACTCCGGCAAGCGCATCCTCGCGAGGATCATCGACTGGCTGATCATCGCCATTCCGCTCGCGATCATCGGCATCCCGTTCAACGTGTACAACCGGGCGACCGACAGCGACGACTTCGGTGACACCATCACCGCGACCAGCACCGGCACCGGACTCGTCTTCCAGCTCATCACCATCGTGGCGTACGTCGCGTACGACACGGTGATGGTGGCGAAGAACGGCCAGACCCTCGGGAAGAAGTGGCTGAAGCTGCGGGTCGCGATGCTCAACGACGGCTCCACACCGCCGATGAACGCCTCGCTGATTCGTGCCCTCGTGCTGTGGCTGCCGGCGCTGATCTGCTGCGCCTGCCTGTGGCCGCTGCTCCTGCTGATCCTGATCCTGGTCGACAAGCCCTACAAGCAGGGCCTGCACGACAAGGCGGCCAAGACCGTGGTGGTGTCCGTGCCGCAGTAGCCGCGGAACAGCCTCACGAACCGATCCGGGTATCGACCCCCGCGCCCACCGGCGCGGCCGGTACCCGGATCTCGTCGTTCCGGGGGAGGGGCGGCACGGGTGCGGCGGTCGCCTTGCGGTGCACGGGCATCGTCACCGTGACCAGCAGCCCGAGAAGCAGTCCGGCGGCGCTGATGACGACGATCCCCAGCGCGGTCGTGGTGCGGGACAGCAGCAGCAGGGCGACGGTCGAGAAGACGACGGTGGCCGAACCATAGGCGAGCTGTGCGGCGTTCGGACGCGGCATGACGGGTACCGTCCCTCGAAGCATCGGCGGGTCGCACTCGCGAGCGACTCTACGACGGTGGATGCCCGAGCGAAACGGGTAGTAAGCGTGACCTAACCCACGGTACGGATGCACGGGGGGCGCATGGAGTCATCGGTGCCGCCAACCACCCCGCAAGGTGCGCCTGGTGGACGTCCGGATACCGGAAATCGACTCCTGCATAGTGCAGTTGGCCTGTTCAAGTCAAGGTCTGTCTTTTCTCCCGTAACTCCGATCGAATGTCGTCACTTGTGACGCGCGACCCCGCCCGCGGACACCCCACCCTCGGTCCGTGCGGTCGTGGGCGCCGGGGAGGAATCATCAAGTGACCAACAGACGACGGGCGATCAGAGCGTCCGCAGTCGTCGTGGCGCTCGCGGCCACCGCCGCCAGCGCCTCGGCTTTCGCCACCGCATGGGCCGACGACAGGGGCCCGGGGGCACCGGCCGGCATCGAGCGTCAGGACCCGGCTCCGGGTCCCGACGTGGACAAGACGGCGGTCGACCACGACCTCGAGGGCCCCTACAGCAAGCAGCAGGAGCAGCAGCGCAAGGCTGCCCTGGAGCAGGTGCTGAGCGGCGAGACCAAGGTCGAGCGCCGCGGTGGCTCCCAGGTCGTCAAGCTCGACAGCAAGAAGTACGTCGAGCTGGGCCGTGAGAAGACCGACAAGATCTTCACGATCCTCGTCGAGTTCGGCGACAAGGTGGACAACACCACCCTGGTCGACCGCGCCGACGACGACACGACCGAGCCGAAGCCGAAGTTCGGCGGCACGCCCGGCCCGCTGCACAACCAGATAGCCGAGCCGGACCGTGCGAAGGACAACTCCACGGCCTGGCAGAAGGACTACAACCAGCAGCACTTCCAGGACCTGTACTTCGGCACCGGCAAGGACAAGAAGGGCCAGCCGAAGCAGTCCCTGAAGACCTACTACGAGAAGACCTCCTCGGGCCGGTACTCGGTCGAGGGCGGCGTCTCGGACTGGGTCAAGGTCGAGTACAACGAGGCCCGTTACGGCTCGAACTACTGCGGCAACAGCAACTGCGCCAACGTCTGGGACGCAGTCCGCGACGGTGTGACCGCGTGGACCGCCGACCAGAAGGCCAAGGGCCGTACCGACGCCCAGATCAAGGCCGACATCGCGCAGTACGACCAGTGGGACCGGTACGACTTCGACGCCGACGGCAACTTCAACGAGGCCGACGGCTACATCGACCACTTCCAGATCGTCCACGCCGGTGAGGACGAGTCCGCGGGCGGCGGCGCCCAGGGCGGCGACGCCCTGTGGGCCCACCGCTGGTACGCGTACGGCACGGACGCGGGCAAGACCGGCCCGTCGAACAACAAGTCCGGCGGCACCCAGGTCGGCAGCACCGGCATCTGGGTCGGCGACTACACGATGCAGCCCGAGAACGGCGGCCTCGGCGTCTTCGCCCATGAGTACGGCCACGACCTGGGTCTGCCCGACCTGTACGACACCTCGGGCAAGCCCGGCGCCGAGAACTCGACCGGCTTCTGGTCCCTGATGTCCTCCGGTTCCTGGCTCGGCCGGGGCAAGGACTCCATCGGCGACCTGCCCGGCGACATGAACTCCTGGGACAAGCTGCAGCTCGGCTGGCTCAACTACACCAAGGTGAGCAACGAGCAGCGCGGTACGAAGTCCACCCACAAGCTGGGCGTGGCGGAGTACAACACCAAGAACCCGCAGGCGCTCGTCGTCGAGCTGCCGAAGAAGAAGGTCACCACCGATGTCGTCGCGCCCGCCGAGGGTGCCACGCAGTGGTGGAGCGACATGGGTGACGACCTCAAGAACACCCTGACCCGCTCCGTCGACCTCTCGGGCAAGTCGAAGGCCACCCTGGAGCTCAAGGGCTGGTACGACATCGAGCTGGACTACGACTACCTCTACACCGAGGTGTCGACGGACGGCGGCGCCAACTGGACCGCCCTGGACGGCACGGTGGACGGCAAGCCGCTGCCGCGCGACGCGAGCGGCGCCCCGGCGCTGACCGACGTCTCCGGCGCGTACAAGCCGCTCGTCTTCCCGCTGGACGCCTACGCGGGCAAGAAGTTCGACCTCCGCTTCCGCTACCAGACGGACGGCGGCGCGGGCGGCAAGGGCTTCGCGGCCGACGCCATCACGCTGACCGCCGACGGTGCCACCGTCTTCTCGGACAACGCCGAGAACGGTGACAACGGCTGGACGGCCAAGGGCTTCTCGCGGATCGCCAAGGGCTTCACGAAGGAGTACGAGCAGTACTACATCGCGGAGAACCGCCAGTACGTCTCGTACGACGCGACCCTCAAGGTCGGCCCGTACAACTTCGGGTTCACGGGCGACAAGGCCAGCTGGGTCGAGCACTACCCGTACCAGAACGGTCTGCTCATCTGGCAGTGGGACACCTCGCAGAAGGACAACAACACGGCCGTCCACCCCGGCCAGGGTCTGATCCTTCCGATCGACGCGCACCCGACGCCGCTGAAGAACGCCGACGGCACCCTGATGCGCAACCGCGTCCAGGCGTACGACTCGACGTTCGGCACCTACCGCACCGACGCGATCCGGCTGCACAAGGCGGACCAGCCGGCGTGGGTGAAGTCGCAGCCCGGCGTCCCGGTCTTCGACGACCGGCGGGGTACGTACTGGTACACCCAGACCGAGCGCGCCGGTGTCCAGGTAACTGACACCAACACCAAGATCGCGGTCGTCAAGGAGCCGAAGGACGGCCAGACGATCACCGTCCAGGTGGGTCCGTCTCAGAAGTAATCTGTATCGCCGCAGGTCAAACCATGATCGGCCGTCGCCCTCTAGCGGGCGGCGGCCGATCGTGTTTAGGTGCCTCTGACCGAGTTCTTATTGACAGCAAGCTCACAGGGGGAGTGGTTTCGGGATGCCCGGTGGAGGGTTCTGCAAGTTGCCAGGCGGCAGCGTGGTCGTGGCGATCGGGCTGCCGAGCCCGGCCGGCGACGGGGTCACGGTCCGCTTCCTGGTCCATGCCGCGAACCGCGCCCGCGCCCTGACCCGGCTGCGGAACCTGGGCCTGCGAGCGGTCTACCTCCGCGGTAACGCGGAGCCCCCGACCCCGGACGAGATCACCGCGGTCCTCCACCACCCGGACGGCCTCCTGTGGAGATCGACGGCCAGAGAGCTCTGGCACTCCGCCCGTCTGCTGCCCCGCGAACCCGTGGTGAGTACACATACCGCCGTGGAGGCGGAGCGCATGGACATATCCGCCGACCCGCACCCCGTCGACCGGGGCACGCAGCCGGCGAACCCCTACCCGCACCCCGCCGACCTGGCCGTCCGCCTCGGCAGCCCTCAGACGACGGGCTTCCCCGTCAGCTGAACCCCGGCGCCCCGAAGCTCCTCCAGCGCCCGCTCCGTCGTCTCCTTGGCCACGCCCGCCGTGAGGTCGAGGAGCACCTGGACCTCGAACCCCTCGCGCGCCGCGTCCAGCGCCGTCGCCCGCACGCAGTGGTCCGTCGCGATCCCCACCACGTCGACCTCGCGCACGTCCCGCTCCCGCAGCCACTCCGCGAGCGTGCGGCCGTTCTCGTCGCGCCCCTCGAAGCCGCTGTACGCCGCCTCGTACGCCCCCTTGTCGAACACCGCCTCGATCGCCCCGCTGGCGACCGCGGGCGCGAAGTTCGGGTGGAAGCCCACGCCCTCCGTGCCGGCGACGCAGTGCACCGGCCAGGAGGTGACGTAGTCCGGCTCCCGGCCCGCCGGGGCGAAGTGGTCGCCCGGGTCGACATGGTGGTCACGCGTCGCCACCACATGCCGGTACGCGACGCCCGCCGTCTCCCCGACCAGGTCGGTGATGGCGGCGGCGACATCCGCTCCCCCCGCCACCGCGAGGCTGCCGCCCTCGCAGAAGTCGTTCTGAACGTCCACGACGATCAATGCGCGGTGCATGGCGGGTGTCCTTTGGTGGGCCGGTGGGGGGAACGGAGGGGCACGGAAGGGGGAATGACGTCGAGCCTAGAGACTTCCCCCTCCTCGCGGGAGGGGGCGTCGCAGGGTGTTACACGTACTCCGTCGACAGCACCGGCTCGCCCCGCGACAGCTGGATCGCCGACATCGGCAGTCCCGCCCGCGCCTCGAAGTGCCGCGTCCGCGCCGCCTCCAGCGGCTCGCGGGCCACCACGTCGCCGCCCTTGACCAGCTCGACGAGCAGCTGGCGCTCGGCCAGCTCCGGCGGGACCGGCCCCGTGCCGAGGACCTCGGCCTCCGCGACGCCCTCCTCGTCCGTCCGGCGCGCCGCCCACTTGCGGCCGCCGACCGAGACCTTGCCGCCGACCGACTTCTTGGCGACCGCGATCAGCGGCGCCTTCGGGTCGGCGGACGTGGCCCGGGCGACCAGCTTGTAGACCATCGAGCAGGTCGGGTGCCCGCTGCCGGTGACCAGCTGCGTTCCCACGCCGTAGGCGTCGACCGGAGCCGCCGCCAGCGAGGCGATGGCGTACTCGTCGAGGTCCGAGGTGACCACGATCTTGGTGTTCTTCGCGCCGAGCTCGTCCAGCTGCGCCCGCACCCGGTGCGCGACGAGCAGCAGGTCCCCGGAGTCGATCCGTACGGCCCCGAGCTCCTTGCCCGCGACCTCGACGGCGGTGCGCACGGCCTCGGCCACGTCGTAGGTGTCGACCAGCAGTGTCGTACCGCGGCCGAGCGTCTCCACCTGGGCCCGGAAGGCGTCCCGCTCGCTGTCGTGCAGCAGCGTGAAGGCGTGCGCGGAGGTGCCGACGGTCGGGATGCCGTAGCGGAAGCCCGCCGCCAGGTCCGAGGTGGAGTCGAAGCCGCCGACGTACGCGGCCCGCGCCGAGGCGACGGCGGCCAGCTCGTGGGTGCGCCGGGCGCCCATCTCGATCAGCCGCCGGCCGCCGGCCGCGGCCGACATCCGGGAGGCGGCCGCCGCGATCGCCGAGTCGTGGTTGAGGATCGAGAGGATCACGGTCTCCAGGAGCACGCACTCGGCGAAGGAGCCCTCGACCCGCAGGATCGGGGAGCCGGGGAAGTACACCTCGCCCTCGGGGTAGCCCCAGATGTCGCCGGAGAAGCGGTAGCCCGCCAGCCACTTCAGCGTCGGCTCGTCGACGATGCCCTGGTCGCGCAGGAAGCCGAGGACGCCCGGGTCGAAGCGGAAGTTCTCGACGGCGTCCAGGACGCGTCCGATACCGGCCACCACGCCGTAGCGCCGCCCCTCGGGCAGCCGCCGGGTGAAGACCTCGAAGACGGAGCGCCGGTCGGCGGTGCCGCCCTGGAGGGCGGCCTGCAGCATGGTCAGCTCGTACTGGTCGGTGAAGAGCGCGGTCGACGGCACGTCCACCGGGAGCCCAAGGTCCGCAGCGTTCATGTCAGCGATGCTACACGAGAAATCGTCAGAGTGACGATTTCTCGGGTGAGGAGGTGACCCGTTTGTGCGACCCCCCTTCCGAGGTGGCAGCATGGGGTAAGTGAGCGTCGCGCCTATTGAGATCGAACGTACGGAGTCGGCCGAGGAGACCCATGCGGTCGTCGAGCCGGACGTCCCCTGGGTGACCCTCGTCCACAACGATCCGGTCAACCTGATGAGCTATGTGACCTACGTCTTCCAGGCGTACTTCGGTTACTCCAAGGACAAGGCGCACAAGCTGATGCTCGACGTGCACCACAAGGGCCGCGCGGTGGTCTCCAGCGGCACCCGCGAGGAGATGGAACGGGACGTGCAGGCGATGCACGGTTACGGGCTGTGGGCGACCCTCACCCAGGACCGCGGCTGATGGCGGGCCATTTCGAGGCGCTGCCCGGCGGCGGCGCGGCCGTCGCGCTCGACGAGGTCGAGATCTCCATCCTGCGCTCCCTCGCCGTCCAGCTCCTGGAGCTGATCGGGCCGGGCGACGAGCCGGTGGAGGGCGAGGACCCGCTGGCCGCGCTCTTCGCCGAGGGCCCGAGCGAGCCCCCGTCCGACCCCGCGCTCAAGCGGCTCTTCCCCGACGCGTACGGCGACGAGGACGAGGAGCTGCGGGCCGCGGCCGCCGACTTCCGGCGCTACACCGAGAAGGACCTGCGCGCGCGCAAGCGCGAGGACGCCCTCGCGGTCATCCGCAGCCTGGACTCGCTCTCCTCGAGCGGTGAGGACGGGGCGATCCTCAAGCTCACCCCCGACGAGTCGCGGTCCTGGCTCGGCGCCCTCAACGACCTCCGGCTGACCATCGGGACCCGCCTGGAGGTCACCGACGAGGACGAGAGCGGTGAGCTCTACCGGCTGCCGGACTCCGATCCGCGCAAGCCGATGGTGATGGCGTACCTCTGGCTCGGCGCGCTCCAGGAGTCCCTCGTCGAGACGCTGATGTCCGGAGCCTGACGCCCGGCGTTCGACCGATGTTCGCTCAGCGGACGCTCAAATCCGGATAACGAATACGTCACCAAAGTCTTCTCGTTGGCCCTCTCGAGTGACTTTTGTCCGGTTCTCCCTGTGGCGTGCGTCACTTCGACGCACGCCGATCACTGCTTCCCCCGTGATAAATCTTCACGACCGCCCGGGGACGCCACCCCTGTTCCCGGGGGCGCTTGGACCGGCTGACCGCCGGTAGCACTCCATCCATATCCGGGGGGATCAGGACCTGATCCGCAGCCAGACTCAGTCGGCGCGGATCGGCATGGAGAAAGGCGCACCACCATGACCTCAGTGCAGGTCGACAAGCAGCACGACGGCAGTGAGGCCGCGGACTCCGCCGACGGCGAGGGTTACCACCGGGCACTCGGCGCCCGCCAGATCCAGATGATCGCGATCGGCGGCGCCATCGGCACCGGCCTCTTCCTGGGCGCGGGCAAGGGCATCTCCAAGGCGGGCCCCAGCCTGATCCTCGCGTACGCCATCGCGGGCCTCGTCATCTTCTTCATCATGCGGGCGCTCGGCGAGCTCCTCATGTACCGCCCCGTGTCCGGCTCCTTCTCGGAGTACGCACGCGAGTTCATCGGCCCCTTCGCGGGCTTCGTGACCGGTTGGACGTACTGGCTCTTCTGGGTCGTCACCGGCATCACCGAGGTGACCGCGGCCTCCGAGTACATGCAGTACTGGACCAAGAACGCGGACGGCATCCTCAATCAGCCGCAATGGGTCTTCGCCCTGATCTTCACGGTCGTCCTGTTCCTCGCGAACCTGATCTCCGTCAAGCTCTTCGGCGAGCTCGAGTTCTGGTTCTCGATGGTCAAGGTCACCGCGATCGTCGGCATGATCCTGATCTGCGCCGGCATCCTCACCATCGGCTTCTCCGACGCCGGTGACACGGCCTCGATGACCCTGCTGTGGTCCGAGGGCGGCTTCTTCCCCAAGGGCATCGGCTCCACCCTGATGACCCTGCAGATGGTCATGTTCGCCTTCCTCGCGGTCGAGCTGGTCGGTGTGACGGCGGGCGAGTCCAAGGACCCGAAGACCGTCCTGCCCAAGGCCATCAACACCGTGCCGTGGCGCATCGCCGTCTTCTACGTCGGCGCGCTGATCATGATCCTGTCGGTCGTCCCGTGGACCCACTTCCAGCCGGGCGTCTCCCCGTTCGTCGCGGCCTTCGAGAAGATGGGCCTCGGCGTCGGCGCCGCGATCGTGAACTTCGTCGTCCTGACCGCCGCGCTCTCCTCCTGCAACTCGGGCATGTACTCCACCGGCCGGATGCTGCGCGACCTCGCGCTCAACGGCCAGGGCCCGAAGTTCTTCACCAAGCTCACCAAGAACGGCCTGCCGCTGGTCGGCACCTCGTTCTCGGCCGGGCTGATGATGGTCGGCGTCTGGATCAACTACCAGTGGCCCGGCGACGCCTTCAACTACGTCGTCTCCTTCGCCACGATCTCCGGCATGTGGGCCTGGATCATGATCCTGGTCTGCCAGGTCCGCTTCCGCCTCAAGGCCGACCGCGGCGAGCTGCCCCAGTCGTCCTTCAAGGCGCCGGGCGGCATCTGGTGCAGCCTCTTCGCGCTCGCCTTCATCGGCATGGTCATCGTGCTGATGGGCATCGACAAGGACGCGCGGATCTCGCTGTACTGCGCGCCGCTGTGGGCCCTGATCCTCGGCGTCGCCTACCTGGTCCTGAAGGCCCGCAACCCCGAGGGCGCGGCCTTCGCCAAGCGCTCGTAACGCCGGCCGGTCCAGCATTCGAGCCGCCCCGTACCACTCCTCGGTACGGGGCGGCTCCTTTGCTTATCCTGTCCGACATGCTGACCATCACCCGGGCCCTGTACGACCAGATCGTGGAACACTCCCGCGCGGACCACCCCGACGAGGCCTGCGGCGTGGTCGCGGGCCCGGTCGGCGCCGGCCGCCCCGAGCGGTTCATCCCGATGCTCAACGCCGCGCGCTCGCCCACGTTCTACGAGTTCGACTCCGCCGACCTGCTCAAGCTGTACCGCGAGATGGACGACCGGGACGAGGAGCCCGTGATCATCTACCACTCGCACACGGCCACCGAGGCGTACCCGTCGCGCACCGACATCTCGTACGCGAACGAGCCCGGCGCCCACTACGTCCTGGTCTCCACCGCCGACAGCGACGGCTCCGGCCCCTTCCAGTTCCGCTCCTTCACCATCGTCGAAGGCGTCGTGACCGAAGAGGACGTCAAGGTCGTCGAGGCGTACGACGCCTGAGAGACTGACCCGACACCAGGGCGGCAGGACCCAGGAAGCCGGTGTGAATCCGGCACGGTCCCGCCACTGTGACCAGCGCCTCCGGGCGCCGGGAGCCAGGAACTGACCTGCCGCCTCTCACCACCGACTGGGGACGTGGAAATCCCCGGAGGAGGCACTCCGTCATGACCTGGCGCCGCCGTATCCTGCTGCCCGCCGCCCTCGTCTCCCTGCTGGCCGGCTGTGCGGCCCCCTCGGAGCAGGCTCCCGCCGCGAAAGCCGCACCGGGATTCCCGTACACCGTCTCCAACTGCGGTGTGAAGACGACGTACCAGGCCCCGCCGAAGCGGGCCGTCACGATGAACCAGCACGTCACCGAGGTCATGCTCGCCCTCGGCCTGGAGAAGTCCCTCGTCGGCACCGCGTACCTCGACGACCGGATCCTGCCCGCGTACAAGAAGGCGTACGACTCGGTGCCGGTGCTCGCGAAGGAGTACCCCGCCAAGGAGGCGCTGCTCGCCGCGAACCCCGACTTCGTCTACGGCGGCTACGCCAGCGCCTTCGACGCCAAGGCCGGCCGCAGCCGCGACGACCTGAAGGCCGCGGGCGTCGACACCCGCCTGAACATGGAGTACTGCCCCTCGGGCGCCTCCTCACTCGCCGACCTCTACCGGGAGGTCGACGAGGTGGGCCGGACCTTCGGTGTCCCCGACCGCGGCGCGCGATGGACCGCCGAGGCGAAGAAGACCGTGACGGCGACCGAGCGGAAGCTGAAGGGGCTCACCCCGGTGTCGGTCTTCGTCTACGACAGCGGGGACAAGACGGCGTTCACCGCCGGGGGCAAGGGCATCGGCAACGAGCTGATCGCCCGCGCCGGCGGCCGCAACGTCTTCGCCGACCTCGACAAGACCTTCGGCGACGCGACCTGGGAGCAGGTCGTCGCCCGGAAGCCGGACGTGATCGTCATCTACGACTACGGCTCCACGACCGTCGATCAGAAGAAGAAGCGGCTCCTGGAGGACCCGGCCCTCAAGGACGTCCCGGCGATCAGGAACAAGCGCTTCGCCGTCATGCCCCTCTCGGACGCGGTCCTCGGCGTCCGCGTCCCGGCGGCGATCGAGAAGCTCGCGTCCCAGCTCCACCCGACGCGATGACGACCACCCCGCCGCCGAAACCGAACACGAAACCGGACGCGACCCCGTCGGCCCCGGCCGGTCCGGGCCCGGCGGGGCCGGTGGCGGCCCCGGCCGGTCCGGTGGTGGTCGACGCGGCCGCGGCGGCCGGGGGTCCGTCCGGTCGGGCCGCTCGCGGCCGTCCGTCCGGGGCGCCCGGTTCCGGTCGGTGGCTCCTCGTCGTCACCGGGCTCGTCGCCGCCCTCGCGCTCTCCGTCGTCGCCGGCGTCGCCCTCGGGTCGGTACGGATTCCCGTGGGCGACGTCGCCGGGATCCTCACCGGCCGCGCCGCCCCCTCCCCGTACCGCACGATCGTCCTCGACGTCCGGCTGCCCCGCGTCCTGCTCGGCGCGATCGTCGGCGCCGGGCTCGCCGTCGTCGGCACCGTCCTGCAGGCCCTCGTCCGCAACCGTCTCGCCGACCCCTTCCTGCTCGGGATCTCCTCCGGGGCCTCCACCGGCGCCGTCCTCGTGCTGGTCCTGGGCATCGGCGGCGGGGTGACCACCACCGTCGCCATGCCCGCCGGGGCCTTCGCCGGCGCGCTGCTCGCCCTCGTCCTCGTCTACGGCCTGGCCCGCCGCGGCTCCACGATGACCGGCGCCCGGCTCGTCCTCGCCGGCGTCGCCGTCTCGTACATCCTCTCCGCGCTGACCACCCTGATCCTGGTCCTCGCGGGCCGCCCCGAGCACTTCCAGGAGGCGATGTTCTGGTCCCTCGGCGGCCTCGGCAGCGCCCGCTGGGACACCCTCGCCCTTCCGGCCGCCGTCCTCGTCCTCGGCGTCGCCACCCTGCTCACCCTCGCCCGCCCGCTCGACCTGCTCCTCGTCGGCGAGGAGGGCGCGACCGTCCTCGGCCTGGACACGGCCCGGTTCCGCGCCGCCGTCTTCGTCCTGGCCTCCCTCGTCACCGCCGTCATGGTCTCCGTCAGCGGAGCCGTCGGCTTCGTCGGCCTGATGGTCCCGCACGCCGCCCGCATGGCCGTCGGCGCGTCGCACCGCCGCCTGCTGCCGGTCGCCGCGCTCGGCGGTGCGACCGCACTGGTCCTGGCCGACCTCGCCGCCCGTACCGTCGCCGCGCCCCAGGACATCCCCGTCGGCGTCCTCACCGCACTGACCGGCGGCCCGTTCTTCCTCTGGCTCATGCGCCGCCGCGCCGAAGGGAGCCCGGTATGACCGAGCTGCGCACGCGGGAACTCTCGTACGGAACACGCCTGCACGGCGTCGACATCACCGCCCGTCCCGGCGAGACCGTCGGGCTCGTCGGCCCCAACGGCAGCGGCAAGACCACCCTCCTGCGCTGCGTCTACGGCACCCTCACCCCCACCTCCGGCCACGCGCTCCTCGACGGCGTCGACGTGCACACCCTCGGCGCCAAGGCGCGGGCGCGCCGCATCGCCACGGTCCCGCAGGACGGTGACGCCGACTGGGAGCTGACCGTCCGCGAGCTGGTCGCCCTCGGCCGCTCCCCGCACAAGCGCTTCTGGGAGGGCGACACCGGCGACGACCTCACCCGGACCGAGGCCGCCCTCGCCCGCGTCGGCATCGCGGGGCTCGCCGACCGCCCGTACCCCACGCTCTCCGGCGGCGAACGCCGACGCGCCCTCGTCGCCCGCGCCCTCGTCCAGGAACCGGCCCTCCTCGTCCTGGACGAGCCCACCAACCACCTCGACATCCGCTACCAGTTGGAGGTCCTGCGCCTCGTCCGCGACCTGGGCACCACCAACCTCCTCGCCCTCCACGACCTCAACCTCGCCGCCCTCTACTGCGACCGCCTCTACGTCCTCGCCGGGGGCCGGGTCGTCGCCCGGGGCACGCCCGCCGAGGTCCTCACCCCGGAGCTGCTCTCGACCGTCTACGGGGTGGAAGCCGAGGTCGTTCCGCATCCCAGGACCGGCACCCCGACCGTCCTCTATCTCCCCGGTCCGCCTGTCGAGCGCGATCTGTCCGTCATGTGAGATCACATTCCGGAACCCGGACCGGGAATCGATACGATGACCGCATGGTTTCCCACGACGTGAGCGAAGTGACGCCGGGCAGCGTGCTGCTCGTGGCGCGGTTGCACGTCGACCTGTGCCGCCTCGCCAGCGCGATGTGAGCGGGGGCGCACACCAGCGCACCCAGGAGCACGACCCCCCGCGCGGGGGCATTCAGAGCCGCGCGCCTTTCACGCCACTTCCGACAGGAGCCCACGCCATGGCCATCGAGGTCCGCATCCCGACCATCCTCCGCACCTACACCGACGGCGCCAAGGCCGTCGAGGGCAGCGGTGCGACGCTCGCCGAGCTCTTCACCGACCTCGAGACCCGTCACGCGGGCATCCAGGCCCGAATCGTCGACGAGGCCAAGGGCGGCGAGCTGCGCCGCTTCGTCAACGTCTACCTGAACGACGAGGACGTCCGCTTCCTGGACGGCATCAACACCAAGCTGGCCGACGGCGACAACGTCACGATCCTGCCGGCCGTCGCCGGCGGCATGGTCTGATCCACATGCGCTACGACTCCCCGCTGGCGGCGGTCGGCAACACGCCCCTGGTGCGGCTGCCCCGGCTCTCGCCCTCGGACGACGTCCGCATCTGGGCCAAGCTGGAGGACCGCAACCCCACCGGCTCGGTCAAGGACCGCCCCGCGCTCCACATGATCGAGCAGGCCGAGAA
This sequence comes from Streptomyces sp. NPDC056527, assembly GCF_042794475.1. NCBI lineage: Bacteria > Bacillati > Actinomycetota > Actinomycetes > Kitasatosporales > Streptomycetaceae > Streptomyces > Streptomyces sp. NPDC056527. Next base: position 111,997 of record NZ_JBHTTQ010000006.1, on the reverse strand, counting down.
GGACGGCCGGCTCACCCCCGGCTGCACCATCCTGGAACCGACCAGCGGCAACACCGGCATCTCGCTCGCGATGGCGGCCAAGCTCAAGGGCTACCGCATCGTCTGCGTCATGCCGGAGAACACCAGCGAGGAGCGCCGACAGCTGCTCGCCATGTGGGGCGCCGAGATCATCTCGTCCCCCGCGGCGGGCGGGTCGAACACCGCGGTACGGGTCGCCAAGGAGATCGCGGCCGAGAACCCCACGTGGGTGATGCTCTACCAGTACGGCAACCCGGACAACGCGGGCGCCCACTACGCCACCACCGGCCCCGAGATCCTCGCCGACCTGCCCTCCGTCACCCACTTCGTGGCGGGCCTCGGCACCACCGGCACCCTCATGGGGGTGGGCCGCTACCTGCGCGAGCACAAGCCGGACGTCAAGATCGTCGCCGCCGAACCGCGCTACGACGACCTCGTCTACGGCCTGCGGAACCTGGACGAGGGCTTCGTGCCCGAGCTGTACGACGCCTCCGTCCTCACCACCCGCTTCTCGGTCGGTTCGGCCGACGCCGTGACCCGTACCCGGGAACTCCTCCAGCAGGAGGGCATCTTCGCCGGCGTCTCGACGGGCGCGGCGCTGCACGCGGCGATCGGCGTCGGCAACAAGGCCGTGAAGGCGGGCGAGAGCGCGGACATCGTCTTCGTCGTCGCGGACGGCGGCTGGAAGTACCTGTCGACCGGCCTCTACACGGCGGCGACCACGGAAGAGGCGATCGAGACGGTCCAGGGCCAGCTCTGGGCGTAGCCCTCACGGCGCTCCGCGCTCACGAGGCCAAATGGCGGACCTGGTCCCAGACGACCGGGTCCGCCGTTCCCACTCTGCGACGGAACTCCCACACCGGGACCTCCCGCAGCTCGTCCGTCTCCAGGAAGCTGGGCCGCCCCCGCGCGTCCCCCACCGACCCCGGCGGGAGCGCGATCACCCCGGGCCGCTCGTCGTGGTACCTGCTGGTGATCTTGGCGACCAGGGCGGAGTCCCCCCGCAGCGCCAGCACCAGACACGGACGGTCCTTCGAGCCCGGCCCGTCCTCGTACGGCACGTCCGCCCACCAGATCTCGCCCGCCCGCGGCACCCGAGCGGGCGCCTTCCCCGGGGCGCGCGGCCGGGCCGGGGGGCGCGCGGGCGGACGCGTCCGCCCACCGGGTCGCCGGGCCGAGCGCTTCAGGCCGTCCGCCACCGCCACGACCAGCGCGATCACCACGACCGCGACGAGCGCCGGCCACCAGGACGTGTCCATACCCCAAGACGTTACCGGTGACCCGTACCCCGCGCCCTCCCGCCCCAGGTCCATCCGAACCGGTGACAGAGCCCGTGAGTTCGCCCACAACGGGACGCCGCGGAGGAGCGACGAGCCCTGACGCGCCTTACGCTCGACGCATCGCACGACCTCCCCCGCCGCTTCTCCGCCCTCGGAGGTTCACGCTCCATGAAGCTCACCGTCGTCGGCTGCTCAGGGTCCTTCCCGTCCGCGGATTCGGCCTGCTCGAGCTACCTCGTAGAGGCCGACGGCTTCCGGCTGCTCCTCGACATGGGCAACGGCGCCCTGGGCGAGCTGCAGCGCCACATCGGTCTGTACGACCTCGACGCCATCTTCCTCAGCCACCTCCACGCCGATCACTGCATCGACATGTGCGGGTACTTCGTCGCCCGCTACTACCGCCATGACGGCGGCCGCTGCGAGCCGATCCCGGTCTTCGCCCCGGAGGGCGCCGAACAGCGACTGACCACGGCGTACGCGGACACGCCCTCGGACAAGTCGATGAGCGAGGTCTTCGACTTCCGGACCCTGAAGTCCGGCTCCTTCGAGATCGGCCCGTTCTCCGTGCGTACGGAGAAGGTGTGCCACCCGGTGGAGGCGTACGCCATCAGGGTCGAGCACGGCGGCCGTTCGCTCACGTACTCGGGCGACACGGGCGTCTGCGAGGCGCTGCACGAACTGGCGGACGGCACGGATCTGTTCCTGTGCGAGGCGTCCTTCACCCATGGCAAGGAGGACATCCCGGCGCTGCACCTCAACGGCCGGGAGGCGGGCGCCGAGGCGGCCCGCTCCTCGGTGGGCCGGCTGGTGCTGACCCACATCCCGCCGTGGACGGACGGCACCCAGAACCTGGCGGACGCGCGGGCGGTCTACGACGGGCCGTCGGAGCTGGCGTACGCGGGCGCGGTGTACGAGGTCTGAGGCATACGGGAAGGGCCCCGGAACCATTCGGTTCCGGGGCCCTTCCGTCGTACGGGCGAGGCTCACGCCTTGGTGAGGTCCTCGAGCTCCTCCTCGGGCTCGCGGCCCGGGGTCATGATGTTGAACTTGGTGATCGCGAAGCGGAAGACCACGTAGTAGATCACCGCGAAGACCAGGCCGATCGGGATGATCATCCAGGGCTTGGTGGCGTAGGTCCAGTTCAGGAAGTAGTCCAGCGCACCGGCGGAGAAGGTGAAGCCGTGGTGCACGCCGAGGGCCGAGGTGATCACCATCGAGGCGGCGGTGAGCACCGCGTGGATCACGTACAGCAGCGGCGCCAGGAACATGAACGCGAACTCGATGGGCTCGGTGATACCCGTGACGAACGAGGTCAGGGCCAGCGAGAACATCATGCCGCCGACGACCTTGCGGCGCTCGGGGCGGGCGGCGTGGGTGATGGCGAGCGCGACGGCCGGCAGCGCGAACATCATGATCGGGAAGAAGCCGGACATGAACTGACCGGCGGTCGGGTCACCGTGGAAGAAGCGCGGGAGGTCGCCGTGCCAGACCGCACCGGTGGAGTCCGTGAAGGAGCCGATCTCCTGCCAGGCCACGGTGTTCACGAACTGGTGCATGCCGACCGGCAGCAGACCGCGGTTGATGGCGCCGAAGACGCCGGAGCCGACGGCGCCCAGCCCGGTCATCCAGTTGCCGAAGTCGGTGATGACGTTGCCGACGGGCTCCCAGAGCAGACCGAAGAGAACACCCATCACGGTGCCGACGAAGGCCATGATGATCGGGACGAGACGACGGCCGTTGAAGAAGCCGAGCCAGTCGACCAGCTTGGTGCGGTGGTACTTCTGCCATATGACGCCGGCGAGCAGACCCATGATGATGCCGCCGAAGACCTTGGGGTCGTTGTACGTCGCGGCGACGTCGACTCCCTTGTTGGCGGTCGTGTTGACGACGGCCTCGGAGGTCGGGAACGCGGTGAGCACGTTCTTGTAGACCAGGAAGCCGACCAGCGCGGCGAGCGCGGTCGAGCCGTCAGCCTTCTTCGCGAAGCCGATCGCGATGCCGACGCAGAACAGCAGCGGCATGTTGGCGAAGACCGCGTCACCCGCCGTGGCGAAGACGGAGGCGACCTTGTCCCAGCCGAGGCCATCGGCACCGAACACGTCGGGCTGGCCGAGACGGAGCAAGATACCCGCGGCCGGCAGTACGGCGATCGGCAGCTGCAGGCTGCGACCGACCTTCTGCAGGCCCTGGAACAGGCCGGATCCGCGCTTCTTCGCGGGAGCGGCGGCCTGGGCGGTGGCCGTACTCATCAACTTCCTCCAGTAAGGCAAGGCGCCGCCAGAGGACATGAAACGGGGGCGACGGCGGCGTCTCGTGGAACGCGGTGGACTGGACCGCGTGGTCTACACCAATGAGTGGTGTAGACCAGTTTTAGCACGTGAGACTTAGATAAGGAACCTGCGAATTCTGTGTGCCCGAGCCATAGCTGGGCGTGAACGACGAAGGGCCCCCGGACCATGAGGTCCGAGGGCCCTGGGGGGCTCCGTGCGCCGGGCCGAAAGGCCCGGATCGGCTACGCCTTGGTGACGTCCCGGTCCATCTCCTCGCTCAGCTCGTCCGGCTCCCGCCCCGGCGTCGGGAGGTCGAACTTGGTGATCGCGAACCGGAAGATCACGTAGTAGACGAGCGCGAAGGCCAGGCCGATCGGAATGATCAGCCACGGCTTCGTCGCGAGGTTCCAGTTGATGACGTAGTCGATCAGACCGGCCGAGAAGCTGAAACCGTCCTTGACCCCCAGCGCCCAGGTCACCGCCATCGACACACCCGTGAGCACGGCGTGGATGACGTAGAGCAGCGGGGCGATGAAGAGGAACGAGTACTCGATCGGCTCCGTGATGCCGGTGACGAACGAGGTCAGCGCGACCGACAGCATCATGCCGCCCACCTCCTTGCGCCGGTGCGGCTTGGCGCAGTGGGTGATCGCCAGCGCGGCCGCCGGCAGCGCGAACATCATGATCGGGAAGAAGCCCGTCAGGAACTGGCCCGCGTTCGGGTCTCCCGCGAGGAACATGGGGATGTCGCCGTGGACCGTCGTGCCGTCCGGCTTCTCGTACGTGCCGAACTGGAACCAGATCGGCACGTTCAGGAACTGGTGCAGGCCGATGACGAGCAGCGCCCGGTTCGCGACGCCGAAGATGCCCGAACCCCAGGCGCCCAGGCCCACCAGCCAGTCGCTGAAGTTCTCCAGCGCGTCTCCGATCGGCGGCCAGACCCACAGGCACAGGGAGGCGAAGGCGATCGCGACGAAGGTCATGATGATCGGTACGAGCCGGCGGCCGTTGAAGAAGCCCAGCCAGTCGACGAGCTTCTTCCGGTGGTAGCGCTGCCAGAGCCAGGCCGCGAGGAGGCCGATGACGATGCCGCCGAAGACCCCGGGGTTCTGGTACGTGTACCCGGTGAAGGCCTGCTCGGGAGCCAGGCATCCACCGTTGATGTCCGCGGTGCCCGGCGGGCAGTCCTCGGGGAACTGGCGCAGCACGTTGTAGTAGACGAGGAAGCCGACCGCGGCCGCGAGCGCGGTCGAGCCGTCCGCCTTCTTCGCCATGCCGATGGCGACACCGATGCAGAACAGCAGGGGCAGGCCGAGGTTGCCGTCGAGCAGCGCGCCGCCGGCGCCCGCCATCACCTTCGCGACGTTGTCCCAGCCGAGACCGTCCGCCCCGAAGACGTCCGGCTGTCCGAGGCGGTTGATGATGCCGGCCGCCGGGAGGACGGCGATGGGCAGCTGGAGGCTGCGGCCCATCTTCTGCAGGCCCTGGAAGAGAACGCCCCATCTCGATTTCCGCGGCGGCGCGGCGGCGCTTTCCGTACTCATCGGCGTCCTCCCTGACCCGGAACAGGCCGGGCCCGACTCGCGTTGCACACTGGTGTAGACCAGTTGCGATAGGCTCCCGGAGCCCACTGAGGGCAGGTTGCCGGTGATCGTCATCATTCGACAGAACCCAGGCACCCGCTCGCGAAGTTGGGCCAACCGTGGGTTACCGTGACAAAGCGGACCGTCGGTGCGCCGAGACTCACGTTTCTTGAGACGGAACGGACAGGGAGAGAACATGGCCAGCAAGGCTGAGAAGATCGTCGCCGGCCTCGGCGGCATCGACAACATCGAAGAGGTCGAGGGCTGCATCACCCGCCTCCGCACCGAGGTCGTGGACCCCTCCAAGGTCGACGAGGCCGCGCTCAAGGCCGCCGGCGCCCACGGCGTCGTCAAGATGGGCACCGCGATCCAGGTCGTCATCGGCACCGACGCCGACCCCATCGCCGCCGACATCGAAGACATGATGTAACCAGCCTCATCGGCACAGGGGCCCGTTCCGGCAGGGGAACGGGCCCCTCGCCATGTACGGCTACGCTCGTGCCATGTCTCGTATCGACGGCCGTACCCCCGAACAGCTCCGCCCCGTCACCATCGAACGCGGATGGAGCAAGCACGCCGAGGGCTCCGTCCTCATCTCCTTCGGCGACACCAAGGTCTTCTGCACCGCCTCCGTCACCGAAGGCGTCCCGCGCTGGCGCAAGGGCAGCGGCGAGGGCTGGGTCACCGGCGAGTACTCGATGCTGCCGCGCGCCACCAACACCCGCGGCGACCGCGAATCCGTCCGCGGCAAGATCGGCGGCCGTACGCACGAGATCTCCCGCCTCATCGGCCGCTCCCTGCGCGCCGTCATCGACTACAAGGCGCTCGGCGAGAACACCATCGTCCTCGACTGCGACGTCCTCCAGGCCGACGGCGGCACCCGCACCGCCGCCATCACCGGCGCCTACGTCGCCCTCGCCGACGCGGTCTCCTGGGCCCAGACCAAGAAGCTGGTCAAGGCCGGCCGCAAGCCGCTCACCGGCACCGTCGCCGCCGTCTCCGTCGGCATCGTCGACGGCACCCCCCTCCTCGACCTCTGCTACGAGGAGGACGTCCGCGCCGAGACCGACATGAACGTCGTCTGCACCGGCGACGGCCGCTTCGTCGAGGTCCAGGGCACCGCCGAGGCCGAGCCCTTCGACCGCAAGGAGCTCAACGCCCTCCTCGACCTCGCCTCCGGCGGCTGCGCCGACCTCGCCGAGATCCAGCGCAAGGCGCTCGAAGGAACTCTCTAGGGCGCCACGGCGTCTCCATGAACACGGGCGTACGGCAGGAGCCGTACGCCCGTACATCCATATCCCCTGGGGAGGACCCGTCTTGAAGCGCCGTCTCGCACTCACCGTGGCCTCGGCAGCCGTACTCACCACCACCCTCGTCGGCTGTGGAGCACTCGACAAGGCGATGGACTGCGTCGCGACCGCCGACGCGATAGCCACCAGCGTCAGCAAGCTCGAGCAGGCCGCCTCCAGCGCCTCCAACGACCCGACGCAGCTCAACGAGTCCCTGAACGAGATCTCCACCGAACTCGGCAAGCTCAAGGACACGACGGACAACGCCGACCTCTCCAAGGCCGTCGACGACCTCACCAAGGGCGTCGAATCCGTCAAGACCTCCGTCAACAACGGCGACACCACCCCGGACATCAAGCCGATCACCGACGCGGCCGCCGAGATCGGCAAGGTCTGCACCCCGGGATAATCGGGACCATGACCCGTCTGATCCTCGCCACCCGCAACGCCGGGAAGATCACCGAACTCCACGCGATCCTCGCCGACGCAGGACTCACCCACGAACTCGTCGGCGCGGACGCGTACCCGGAGATCCCCGACGTCAAGGAGACCGGCGTCACCTTCGCCGAGAACGCTCTCCTCAAGGCCCACGCCCTGGCCCAGGCCACCGGCCTGCCGGCCGTCGCCGACGACTCCGGCCTCTGCGTCGACGTCCTGAACGGCGCCCCCGGCATCTTCTCGGCCCGCTGGTCCGGCACCCACGGCAACGACCGCGCGAACCTGGACCTGCTCCTGGCCCAACTCGGAGACATCGACGACACCCACCGCGCGGCCCACTTCGCCTGCGCGGCGGCCCTGGCCCTCCCGGACGGCCGCGAGCGCGTGGTGGAGGGCCGCATGCCGGGCACCCTCCGCCACACCCCGGTGGGCACGAACGGCTTCGGCTACGACCCGATCCTCCAGCCGGAGGGCTACGAGGTGACGTGCGCGGAACTCTCCCCGGAGGAGAAGAACGCGATCAGCCACCGGGGGAAGGCGTTCAGGGCGCTGGTACCGGTGGTGCGGGAGCTGCTGGGCTGAGGTCGGGTACGGAAATGGCCTGCGAATCGATCATTCGATTCGCAGGCCTTTAGTGTGCGGCGGAAGGGATTCGAACCCTCAAGCCGTTTCACGGGCCACAGATCCTAAGTCTGCTGCGTCGCCGTTGCGCCACCGCCGCTTGCCGCCTGCCATCGTACCGGGCGGGACTTCGGCGATTTGCGCCGCCTGCACCAGGTATCGGTAGCCGCATGGCAGTTGGGGCACAGGTAGCGAAGGTTCTCTCGGCGATTGTCGAGCCAGTTCCCGTTGACGTGGTCGATCTGCAGAGTGATGGTCCGGCCCCGCCACTCGCCCTCGTTCCCGCACTCGACGCAGCGGTACGGGACGCCTGTTTCGGTGAGGGCGCGGTGGAGACGGTCGCGGTTCTCCCGCGACGACCCGTCGGGGCGTACCCGGAGAACCTGGTCCGCGACGGCCCTCGGCTCCGTGACTCGCACCGTGCCCCATGTCCGCCGCTTGAAGTGAGAGGTGTCGAGGTCGAGCTCGGCCGCCCGCCTTCTCACCCGGCGGTGGTTCTGGTCACTCACGGGGAGTCCGAGGGCGCGCATGACCTCGGCGAAACTGGTGGACTCGGCCACTGCCGCACTCAGGCGATCTGCCGGCACCGTGGGCCGCCTGTGGGTGAAGTGGGCGATGTCGATCTCCCGCTTGTGGAGCATCTGTCTCAGCGCGGCGCGGGACTTGCTGTCATCGGGTACGCCGAGCAGGCGCGCCACCTCGCGGACGCTGCGTGCGGATGCCGCAGCCGCCCTGAGTTCGTCCGTGGTGAACGGCAGCTCCGTCGTCGATCGGTTGAGTCCAGGCAAGTGACTCACGTCGATTCCGGCCGCTGCGATTCGCCGACGGATGTGCGAGAGCGTTCCGGTCGCCGGCGGTGCGCCGAGTTTCTGCACGACCTCGCGCAGCGTCGTCGAGGAAGCGACCGCCTCGGCGATGGCGCTGTCGGTGTACTTGCGCCAAGGGCTCCGCTGCTTGAAATGGCTGGTCTCGATGCCGTACTCGGCGATCTTCGACTGCAGTGTCCGTCGACGTCCGCCGCTCGCTGCGACGCCGAGTCGGTGCATGAGGTCGGTCCAGCCGCTCGACTCGGCCACGGCGGCGCTGAGTCGTTCCCGGCTGTACACGGATGAACTGCCCGGCATTCCGCATCCCCTCCGCCCCGGCCACCTGTTCGCGGTCCCGTACGGATTAACGATCCGAATATCGGACAGTCACGTCCTTATTCGTCCGAAATGCGGAACGGGTCGCACCGCTTTGCGAAGAAAGCCGTGCGACCCATCTACGCGAGAGCCCGGTTCAGATCCCCAGGTCCTTGATGATCTTGGCTACGTGGCCCGTCGCCTTCACGTTGTACAGCGCGCGCTCGACCTTGCCGTCCTCGTCGACGATCACCGTCGAGCGGATCACGCCCGTCACCGTCTTGCCGTAGAGCTTCTTCTCGCCGAAGGCGCCGTACGCCTCCAGGGTCTCCTTCGACGGGTCGCCCACCAGGGTCACCTTCAGGTGCTCCTGCTCGCGGAACTTCGCCAGCTTCTCCGGCTTGTCCGGCGACACGCCGATGACGTCGTAGCCCGCGCCCGCCAGCAGCGCCAGGTTGTCCGTGAAGTCGCACGCCTGCTTGGTGCAGCCGGGGGTGAGCGCCGCCGGGTAGAAGTAGACGATGACCTTGCGGCCCTTGTGGTCAGCGAGCGAGACCTCGTTGCCGTCCGCGTCGGGCAGGGTGAAGGCGGGGGCGGTGTCGCCGGGCTGAAGTCGCTCGCTCATGGCTCTCCTCGGGATGTCTGGGCGTACACGACCGAGCCTAATGGGGGCCTGAGACAGACCGCGGACGGAGAAACTGAGAGACTGTCCGTCAACGACCGATTACGACTACGGAGGCAGCGCGGTGTCGGAGGCCAGGACCCCTGCGCAGATCGAGGCGGACATCGTCCGCCGGCGCGAGCAGCTCGCCGTCACTCTCGACGAGATCGGCATTCGGATGCACCCGAAGACGATCGTCGGCGACGCGAAGGCGAAGGTCGTCTCCACGGTCGACCACACCGTCGGACGAGCGGCCGCCGCAGTCAGTCGGGCCTGCTCCGACGTGAAGGCCCGGTTCACCCACGACGACGGCGCGCCGCGCCTGGAGCGGGTGGTTCCGGTGGCGGTGGTCGCCGTGGCCCTCGTCGGGCTGCTCGCGGTCTCCTCGCGCAAGCGCAAGGGATGACCCCTCCCGAGTACGGCCGACACGCCCGGACAGGTAGGTTCGAGTCGTGAGCGACAACACCCACGACAAGCTGCCCATCCGGATGCTCCACGACCGTGTGCTGGTCCGGACCGACTCCCCCGAGGGGGAGCGGCGCTCCGGCGGTGGCATCCTCATCCCGGCGACCGCCGCCGTCGGCCGCAGGCTGGCCTGGGCCGAGGTCGTCGCGGTCGGCCAGAACGTCCGTACGGTCGAGACCGGCGACCGCGTTCTGTACGACCCCGAGGACCGCGCCGAGGTCGAGGTGCGGGGCGTCGCGTACGTCCTGATGCGGGAGCGCGATCTGCACGCCGTGGCCGCGGACCGGTTCGAGGGGTCCACGGATACCACGGGGCTCTACCTGTAGGACGGTTCCGCGGAACGTCCTAGCCGAAGGCCTGGTGACCGGTGTCACCAGGCCTTTCGTATGGATTTTGCTACTGTGGAGCCACCCGACGAGACGCGCCGTACCGGGCCAGCTGCACCGCAGTACGCAAAGACGACGCACCCCTGTTGTTCCGTCTCGCGGAGGTGTTCGTCGTCATGGCCTGGGTTCTTCTCATCGTCGCCGGTCTGCTCGAGGTCGGCTGGTCGATCGGCATGAAGTACACGGACGGGTTCACCCGCCTCTGGCCCAGTGTGTTCACGGGCGCCGGGATCGTCGCCTCCATGCTGCTGCTGTCCCAGGCCGCCAAGACGCTGCCCATCGGTACGGCGTACGGCGTCTGGGTCGGAATCGGCGCGGCCGGTGCGGCGGTGTTCGGCATGGTGGTGCTCGGTGAGCCGGCGACCGCCGCCCGGATCTTCTTCGTCTGTCTGCTCCTGGTCGCGGTGGTGGGTCTGAAGGCGACCTCGGGGCACTAGCTCGGCGAGGCCGCCGGCTGCACCGGCGGCGGTGGGGGAGCCGCCTCGGGGGTCGACTCGGTGGTGGTGACGGGAGGCGTGCCTCCCCCGCTCTGGTCCGGGGCCGTGGCGCCGCCGTCCACTCCGCCCTGGGCCGCGGGGCGCTCCGGCTCCGTTTGCGGCTCGGGGCGAGCCGGTCGCTGAGGCTTCTGAGGCGCCTGGGGCGTGAGAGGCGTCAGCGGTACCGGCGGTGTCCGAGTGTGGTCCTGCGTCCTCTGCGGGCCCTCCATGCCCTCGTCCGACTCCTCCCACTCCTCCGCCGTGTCCGATCCGTCCGGCCGCAGCGGGTCCCATGACTCCTGCGCGCCGGCCCCGAGTTCGAGCTCGAACTCCTGCGGCTCGGTCCCCGCCAGCGCGTCCCGAGTGAACTGGCCCCAGATCTCCGCCGGTGGCCCGCCCCCGTTGATCCGGGGCAGTCCGAGCGCCCCGTACAGCGACTTCTGCTCGCCCGTGTCCGGGTCCTGGCCCATCATCGTGACCACCGTCGCCAGATCCGGGGTGTACCCCGCGAACCAGGCGGCCTTGTCGTCCTCGGCCGTGCCCGTCTTGCCCGCGGCGGGACGGCCCGCGGTCAGGGCCGCCGTTCCCGAACCGAACTCGACCACGCTCCGCAGCACCGAGGTCGTCGTGTCCGCGGCCTCCCGGGTCACCGCCTGCCGGCTTCCGGAGGCCGGCAGCTCCAGGTCCTCGCCGTCCTTGGTGACCTTCTCGACGAGGCTGTACGTGCCGTGCCGGCCGTGGTTGGCGAGGGTGGCGTACGCCTCCGCCATGTCGAGGACGCTCGCGGTGGCGGGGCCCAGCGCGATGGAGGGGGAGGCGTTGAGGTCGGGGGTGCTCTTCGGTACGCCGAGGGCGACGGCCGTCTCCCGGACCTTCGCGGGCCCGACGTCGACGGCCATCTGCGCGTACACGGCGTTGACCGAGCTGTCGGTGGCGGACCGTACGGTGATGTCGCCGTACGACTCGTCGTCCTCGTTGCCCGGGGCGTAGTAGTCGCCGTCCCAGCCCAGCACGGGGCGCTTGTCGGTGCCGTCGTAGTACGTGTTCGGGGTGATCCGCTCGCCCTCCTGGGTGAGCGATCCGTGCTGGAGCGCCGCGGTGAGGACGAAGGGCTTGAAGGTGGAGCCGACCTGGTAGTCGCGGCGCGTGGCGTTGTTGACGTACTGCCGGGTGTAGTCGATGCCGCCGTACAGGGCGAGGACCCGGCCGGTCGCCGGGTCGATCGCGGCGCCCCCGACCCGTACGAAGCGGTCGGTGGGGTTGCGTGCGGGGTCGAGCTTCGACATCACCTGGTCCTCGACGGCCGTGACGAAGGCGTCCTGCTTCTCCTTCTCCAGGGTGGTGGTGATCCGGAAGCCGCCGCCGGCCAGGGTCTTCTCGTCGACGATGCCGTTGCCGGTCAGATACTCCTCGACGGCCTGGACGAGGTAGCCGCGCTGCCCGGAGAGGCCGGTGGCGGGGCGGGCCGTCTGCGGGGACGGGAAGGCGGTGCCGGTCCGCTCGGCGGGGGAGAGCCACTTCTCCTTGACCATGCCGTCCAGGACGTAACTCCAACGGCCGAGCGCCTTGGTCCGGTTCTCGGGGTGGGTGGCGACGTCGTAGGCGCTGGGGGCCTTGAGCAGGGAGGCGAGGTACGCGCCCTCGGCGGTGTCGAGGTGCCCGGCGTCCTTGCCGTAGTAGGCGCGGGCGGCGGCCTGGATGCCGTAGGCGTTGCGGCCGAAGTAGCTGGTGTTCAGATAGCCCTCGAGGATCTCGTCCTTGCTCTTCTCGCGGTTGAGCTTGATGGCGATGAAGAACTCCTTCACCTTGCGGGTGATGGTCTGCTCCTGGCCCAGGTAGTAGTTCTTGACGTACTGCTGGGTGATGGTGGAGCCGGACTGACGGCCCTTGCCGGTGACGGTGTTCCAGGTGGCGCGGACCATGGCCTTGGGGTCGACGACGGCTCGGTCGGAGTAGAAGTCGCGGTCCTCCGCGGCGAGTACGGCGTGCCGGACGGACGCGGGGACGTGCATGAGGCGTACGTTCTCGCGGTTGACCTCGCCGTCGCGGGCGATCTGGCTGCCGTCGCTGTAGAGGTACACGTTGGACTGCGCGATCGCGGCGGAGTTGGCGGGCGGGATGTCCACGAGCAGGTAGCCGGCGACGAGTCCGCCGAGGAGCAGCAGGGTGCCGAGGAGGAAGGTGCCGAGGAGCGCCCGCAGGATGCGTCGGGGGCGGGAGCGTCGTGGGCGTTTGGGTGGCGGGGTGGGGACGGTGGGGTCCCTGGGCGCCCAGCCGGGCCGGTGTGGCTGGTCCTCGCTCATGGTGGAGCTCCCGTACCGGATGAAGGGGATGGCTCCCCCATACTGCACGCACCGGGACAGAACCTGAGGAATGCGACTCGTAAAGCACTCGCGTTGGCGGCGTGCGGGGTACTAGGGTCGTGCGCTTTGGTGCCGTCGGGGAGCACCGGACGAGAGGGAAGGGAACCGATGCGGCTGCTGTACGCGACGGTGGCCGCGGGTGGGTTCCGGCGCCATGCCACGTACCGGATGGCCACGGCGGCGGGGGTGTTCACCAACACCGTCTTCGGGTTCATCCTGTCGTACACCTATATCGCCCTGTGGGGCGAGCGGCCACAGCTCGGCGGGTACGACATGGCCGACGCGCTCGCCTATGTGTGGATCGGCCAGGGGCTGATCACCGTCTGCGGGCTGATGGGCGGCGGGTTCGAGGACGAGCTGATCGAACGGATCAGGACGGGTGACATCGCCGTCGACCTCTACCGGCCGGCCGATCTGCAGGCCTGGTGGTTCGCCGCCAACGCGGGGCGGAGCGCGTACCAGCTGCTCGGGCGCGGAGTGGCCCCGATGGCGGTCGGCGCGCTCGTCTTCGACATCACGCTGCCCGAGCGGGCGTCCACCTGGCTCGCGTTCCTGCTGGCGATCGCGCTGGGCGCGACGGTGAGCTTCGCGATCTGGTACCTGGTGGCGATGAGTGCGTTCTGGCTGATGGACGGTCAGGGCGTGGTGCAGGTGGCGTGGCTGGGCGGGCTGTTCTTCTCCGGGATGCTGCTGCCGCTGAACGTCTTTCCGGGAGCGCTGGGCGAGGTGGCGCGAGTGCTGCCGTGGGCGTCGATGCTGCAGATCCCGGCGGATGTGTACCTGGAGAAGTACGAGGGGTGGGGGCTGGTGGGGGCGTATGCCTTCCAGCTCGGCTGGGCGGCGGTGCTGCTGGTGGCGGGACGGCTGGCGCAGTCGCTGGCGACACGGAAGGTGGTGGTGCAGGGTGGGTGAGACGCCTGTGCTGGGGGAGTCGGGGGTGGTGCGCGGGGCGTACGGCGGCCCGGCTCCCGGGTCTGCGGGCGGTGGGGAGCCTGTGCCGTCACGCGGTACGGAGGCTGTGCCGCCGGCCCCCGGATCGTCCTGGTTCGCGGAGTCCTGGCGGACGTACCGGATGGTCGCCGGCATGTGGATCCGTTCGACGATGACGTACCGCACGTCCTTCGCTCTGACGCTGGTCACCTCCTTCGCCGTCACCTTCTTCGACTTCGTCGTGATCCTGCTGATGTTCGGTCAGGTGGAGGGGCTCGGCGGCTTCGCCTTCGCCGAGGTCGCGTTCCTGTACGGGGCGACCGGCGCGTCCTTCGGCCTCGCGGACCTGACGATGGGCTCGCTCCAGCGGATGGGCAGGCGGGTGCGGGACGGCTCGTTCGACATGTTCCTGCTGCGGCCGGCGCCGGTGCTCGCGCAGGTGGCGGCGGACAAGTTCGCGCTGCGGCGGCTCGGCCGGGTGGCCCAGGGACTGTTCGTACTCGTCTGGGCGCTGCTGATCCTGGACGTGGAGTGGACCGCGGTGAAGGTGCTGCTGCTGCCGGTGATGGTGCTCTGCGGCACGCTGATCTTCTCGGCGGTGATGGTCGTCGGCGCGTCGGCGCTGTTCTGGGCGCAGGACGCGGCGGAGGTGACCAGCTCGTTCACGTACGGCGGGAACACGCTGCTGCAGTACCCGCCGGCGATCTTCGCGCAGGATCTGGTGCGCGGGGTCGTGTACGTCGTCCCGCTGGCGTTCGTGAACTGGCTGCCGGCGCTTCACATCCTGGGCCGGCCCGCGCCGGCCGGGGTGCCGTCCTGGCTGGCCTTCGCGTCGCCGCCGGTGGCGCTGGTCTGCTGCGCCCTCGCCGGCCTGGCGTGGCGCGCGGGACTCCGTTCGTACCGAAGCACAGGGAGCTGAGACATGGCCTTCATCGAGCTGGACGACGTGCAGAAGGTCTTCACGGTGCGGCGGAGGGCGGGGCTGCTGCGCCGGGAGAAGCGTGAGGTCCGGGCGGTCGACGGGATCGGCTTCGGCGTGGAGCGCGGCGAGATGGTCGGCTACATCGGCCCGAACGGCGCGGGCAAGTCGACCACCATCAAGATGCTGACGGGCATCCTCACTCCCAGCGGCGGCCGTCTGCGGGTCGCGGGCATCGACCCGGCACGGGAGCGGACGCGGCTCGCTCAGCGGATCGGGGTGGTGTTCGGGCAGCGGACGACGCTCTGGTGGGACCTGCCGCTGAAGGACTCGTACCGGCTGATGCACCGGATGTACCGGATCCCGGACGAACGCTTCGCCGCCAATCTCGACCGCTGCGTGGAACTCCTCGAACTGGGCGAGCTGCTGGACGTACCCGTACGGCAGCTGTCGCTGGGCCAGCGGATGCGCGGCGACATCGCGGCGGCGCTGCTGCACGACCCGGACGTGCTCTACCTGGACGAGCCGACGATCGGGCTCGACGTGGTGTCGAAGGCGCGGGTACGGGAGTTCCTGCGCGAGCTCAACGCGACACAGGGCACGACGGTCCTGCTGACGACCCATGACCTGACGGACATCGAGCAACTGTGCAAGCGGGTGATGGTGATCGACCACGGCCGGCTGATGTACGACGGCGAGCTGGCGGGGCTGCACGAGGTGGGGGCCGCCAGCGAGCGTCAGCTGGTGGTGGACCTGGAGCGCGAGCTGCCGCCGATCGAGCTGCCCGGGGCGCGATTCGTACGGTCGGAGGGCCCGCGGCAGGTGCTCGCCTTCCCGGCCTCGGCGTCGGCGGCACCGCTCGTGGCGGCGGTGGCGGAGGCGTATCCGCTGGTGGACCTGTCGGTGCGGGAGCCGGACATCGAGGCGGTGATCGCGAAGATGTACGGGGAACGGGAACTTGAGGTGCGTCCGGGAAGTCCCTGATGTAGGGAGGTGGGGTGATGAGCGACACGAGGAGCGGGTCGGCGGGCGGCGCGCGCGGGGAGACGCCGGGCGGGCGGTCCGGCGCGACGCTCGGCGAGGCGCGGCGGCCGCTGGTGGCGTTCGCGTACACGGCGGCGGACGCGGAGCGTCATCGCGGGGTGCGCCGGATGAAGGCCCTGGCCACGGGTCTGCTTCTCGTGGTGGCGGTGATCTACGCCCTGGCGACATGGGCGGAGAACGCGGGATGGGGCGCCTGGGCCGGCTATGTGGCGGCCGCGGCGGAGGCCGGCATGGTCGGCGCGCTGGCGGACTGGTTCGCGGTGACGGCGCTCTTCCGGCGCCCGCTGGGCCTGCCGATCCCGCACACGGCGATCATCCCGACGAAGAAGGACCAGCTCGGCACCACGCTGGGTTCCTTCGTCGGCGAGAACTTCCTGTCGGCGGATGTCGTACGGGGGAGGCTGCACGCGCTGGGCATCGCGGGCCGCCTGGGCGCGTGGCTGGCGGAGCCGGACCACGCGGACCGGGTGACGCGGGAGCTGGCCACGGCGCTGCGCGGCGCCCTGACGGTCCTGCGGGACTCGGACGTCCAGGCGGTGGTCGGCGAGGCGATCACCCGACGTGCGGAGGCGGCGGAGATCGCGCCGGGGATAGGCAAGACGCTGGAGAAGATCGTCTCCGACGGAGCCCACCGCAGGGCCGTGGACCTGGTGTGCGCGCGGGCGCACGACTGGCTGGTGTTCCACGGCGACTCGGTGATGGACGCGGTCCAGGGCGGCGCGCCGGGCTGGACGCCGAGGTTCGTGGACCGTCGGGTGGGGGAGCGGGTCTACAAGGAGCTGCTGCGCTTCGTCACGGAGATGCGGGACATGCCGGAGCACCCGGCGCGCGCCGCGATCGACCGCTTCCTGACGGACTTCGCGGCGGACCTCCAGGCGGACACGGACACCCGGGCGCGGGTGGAACGCCTGAAGGCGGACCTGCTGGCACGCCCGGAGATCCAGGACATCATCGCCTCGGCCTGGTCGTCGGTGCGGGGCCTGATCATCGCGGCGGCGGAGGACGACCGCAGCCAGCTGCGCCTGCGGGCGCGGGCGTCCCTGATCTCCCTGGGCGGCAGGCTGGTGACGGACGGCCGCCTGCAGGCGAAGGTGGAGGGCTGGGCGGAGGACGCGGCGGCCTATGTGGTCACGACGTACCGCGCGGAGATCACGTCGCTGATCAGCGACACGGTGGCGAGCTGGGACGCGGACCAGACGTCGAAGAAGATCGAGGCGAACATCGGCCGGGACCTCCAGTTCATCCGCATCAACGGCACGGTGGTGGGCGCCCTGGCGGGCCTGCTGATCTACACGGTGAGCCACGCGGTGGGGGGCTGAGGGGGCGCTGCGGGTGTGTGGGGGGCCTCGGTTGGGGGGCGTGCCGGGGGCGGAGGCTGAGGCTGAGGTGATCGGCCTTGTTCGGGGGGCCGCCCGGGGGCGGAGGCTGAGGTGATCGGCCTTGCTCGGGGGGCCGCCCGAGGCCGGCCTCGCAGGGGGTGCTGTCGCGGGGGCCGAGCGATTGGCCTCGCAGGGGTGCCGCTGGGCGGTGAGGTGATGGGCCTTGTTCGGGAAGGGGTGCGCTGGGCGGGAGGGGGTAGGGGACCTGCCCGCCCAGCGCTCATGGGGAGGGCACTGGTTAGTACGTACGGAACGGCTGGGCCGTTCAGCGTGTGACGCGGGACTTCAGCCCTTGTTGCGAGTGACGGCCCACGAGGTCCCGGCCATGGCCCCGGCGACGGAGAATACGGCGGGCCAGGCCCCGACCTTCTTGGCCAGCGGATGCGACCCGGCGAACGCGGCGACGTAGGCCCCGGTCAGCGCGGCGGCGGCCTTCCCACCCGCCACCTGCTGCCACTCCCGTGCGGCGACGACCCCGGCACCGGCAAGCACGACACCCCCGAGGGGCCGCTTCTTGGTCCACCGCGCGACGGCGTACCCACCGACGAGTCCGACGGCGGCTATGGCGGGGGCGGGGATGCGGGGCATGGTGGGGCCTTCCTGGTCGGAACGTCGTGCTTCGAGCCTAGGACACGACGCTCCACTCCCGGGACCACGATCATCTGCACCGAATCCGCGCCACAATGGCCATCATGAGGGCCCTGGAGACGACTGCGGAGACGAGCTCCCGGATGAGCAAGCAGCGCAGCCGGAACACCGATGTGGAGATGGCGCTGCGTCGTGCCCTGCACGCTTCCGGGTTCCGATATCGGGTTCACCGGCGTCCGCTCAAGGGTGTGCGTCGGGAGGCGGACATCGTCTTCGGCCCTGCCAAAGTTGCCGTCTTCGTCGACGGCTGCTTCTGGCACGGCTGTCCCGAACATGCGACGTGGCCGAAGAGGAACTCGGCGTTCTGGCGGGAGAAGATCGAGAAGAATCGGATGCGGGACGCGAACACCGACGCCCGCCTAGCGGAAGCGGGTTGGGTGCCCCTGCGGGTCTGGGAGCACGAGGCCGCGGACGAGGCCGCCGCACGGGTGGCCGCGATCGTCATGGAGCGGCGGCCCCTCCGACGGGTCGGGAGAGGAATACGCGACACAGTTGCCGGGACCGGCCTGGAGGGCGGTTCGACCACCGATATTTGACAATCTGCACCCGTCAAATGACAGATGGTAACGTGGCTGTGGGGTGGTGAGGGGCGAAGGGAATACGTCGCTGTGTGCGGTGGGCGCAGCGAGGGGTGAGAACCAGGGGGCAGGCGTGACGGAATCACATGGCGAGGAGTTCGGCACCTGGCTGGTGCGCCAGCTCGCGCGAGCGGACATGAAGCAGGTCGACCTTGCACAGCGCCTCGGACTCACCCGGGCCGCGGTCTCCGCGTGGACCACCGGACGCGCCGAACCCCGCGAGGAGGTCAAGCGGGCCATCGCCGCCGTCTTCGACATCGATCCCGCCTCGGTCCGCAACCGCACCACGGACATCACCTCCGCCCTTCCCCGGCAGTGGCACCATCGACCGGCGCATACCGACGGCGGCCGCGAGTACGGCAACGCTGCGGCCTTCGCCTTCGATGCCGACCTGTCCGTCCTCGCCCGCGAGGCCACTCAGAATTCGCTCGACGAGCGCCTCGACCTCAGGGCTCCGGTCCATGTTCGCTACGTCCTTCACGAACTCACCGGCGAACACCTCGACAAATTCCTCGCCGCCATGCGGTGGAGCGAACTGCGCCCGCACTACGAGGCCGCCGCCGCCGGCGGCCAGAAGGTGTCCCGCAGCCTCCAGGCCGCACTCGACGATCTGGACGAGCAGCAGTCCCTGCTCCTGCTCCGTGTCGAGGACTACAACGCTGCCGGTCTCACCGGCCCGGAGTATCAAGACGGCCGTTACGCCGCCGTTGTACGTCGCCAGCTCGACAGTCACAAGCAGGCAGGCGGTCGTGCGGGTGGTTCGTACGGACTGGGCAAGGCCACTCTGTGGGCGACCAGTCGTCTGGGTCTCGTCCTCGTCAACTCCACCCTCTCCGAGCCTCACGAGGGACGAACCGAGCGCCGTGTCGTCGGACGCCTGGACCTGCCTTGGCATGAACTCGACGGCGAGTCCTACGCCGGCCCGGCGTGGTTCGGTGAGGCCGATCCCGAGTCCGTCCACAAGGGCGTGTCCCGCTCGTGGTGGGCGGACGAGGACGAGGTGCGCTCACTCCACCTGGACCGACGAGGGGACTCCCCCGGTACCTCCTTCCTCATCGTCGGCGCTC
Organism: Streptomyces sp. NPDC056527; assembly: GCF_042794475.1. Classification (NCBI taxonomy): domain Bacteria; kingdom Bacillati; phylum Actinomycetota; class Actinomycetes; order Kitasatosporales; family Streptomycetaceae; genus Streptomyces; species Streptomyces sp. NPDC056527. The sequence continues at coordinate 92,461 of NZ_JBHTTQ010000006.1, read as the reverse complement.
ACGACGCCTCAGGAGACGCCGAGACCCTCCAGGAGATGCACGGCAAGCTCGTCCGATCGCTCGCCGACGGATTCTGGGCCTCCATGATCGGAGGCAAGTCGGCGGGTGCGCTGATGGAGGCGAGTGTCACCACCCTCCGCAACGGCCACGTCCTGATCTCCGAGGAGCGAGTCGACCCTCATGCCCACCACCCCGCACTGGGGCGTGCGTTCCAGACGTACCTCGACGGGGAGACGGTTCCCGAACTGACTTCGAGTGATCAGGTCGCACTCGTCGAGGTCCCCCTCGTCGTCTCCCCGCTCAAGGGGCGCGGCCGTGCCCGGGACAAAGGTCGTGAGCACCTCGCAGTCCTCCTGCTGACGTCGGCCGCGGATCAGGACGAGCGCCACAGCCGGGTCGTCTGCATGCGAGGCAATCGGATGACCATCACCGAACAGCGCCCCCGAGATCTTCCCCTCGGAACCCCGCCGTTCCAGGCAGTCCTGCTGGCCGGCTTCGCCACCGGTCGGGAGGGTGAGGACGTCGTACTGGCAGAGGCGTTCCTGCGTGCGTCCGAGCCACCCGAGCACGACCGCTGGGACCGAACCGAGGAGCTCACCACTCTCTACGAGCGGGGCGCTCTCACTCGGCTCAAGGAATTCCGGACCGCGATCGACAAGGCGGTACGCGGCCTGGTGGGTCGCCGGGAGACCGCCCGCGCCAACGGCCCCGCCGCCCTCCGCGAGCTGCTCAAGCTGGACAGCGGCTCCGGGAGCGCTTCCGGCGGGAGGCGGGCCCAAGGCTTCCCGGTCGTACGCAGCGTTCAAGCGCGTGTCGAAGCCGGCGGCGCCTGGCACGTCACTGTCGGCCTCAAGCTTCCCGATGCCGAGGACCCCTGGGTGCTGACCCCCGTGGCCAAGTTCGACGTGCGATCCGGTGGCCGCCCCGCTGTGGGATGGGCCGTGCTCGCCGCCTCGGACGACTGCCGAATGGAGAACGGCAACCTTGTCGTCGACCCTGGGGTGCGGACAGCCGTGTTCACCGGGGTGACCGACGCGGCGACCCACCCCGTCCAGGGCGGTCTCGCCCGTCTTGTCATCGACGTCCAGAAGGCCCGTGGAGGAGCGGCATGAAGTCCGTCTACCCCTATACCACCCTTTTCGGCGACATCGACCTCGACGTCCTCGCGATCACGGTCGACGGGACGTCTCCACTTCCGTACTCCCACGTCTCCAAGCCCGAGCGGACCGTGGCCCTCCACCAGTCCGGTCGGGAGAACTGGGAGTACTGCACGATTCGGTTGCAGGCATCGCTCCCCGAGGCAGAGGTCGCCGACGGGGAGTGGACGGACCTGGTCTGCCTGGCCGCCCTCACGGAGAAGGCGACCAACGCCCGGACCACGGCACGCCTCAAGCGGACGACGGACGGTGTCTGGATCGGCGCCATCGACCTCCACCGGAGTCGTCACCTGCACCGTGCCACGCTCGGCCTGTCCGTCGTCGCCACCGTCGACGGAGTCGAGGGTCGGGTGATCGGCACTCCCGAACACGACTGGTATCTCGACCTGAACGGCGCCACTCCGGTGCGCCAACGCGAGATCGAGATCGTGGAGGCGGACTTTCGTGAGGGGCCTGAGGAATGGCTCCGAACGTACAAGGACTCACCCTGGATCGTGGAGACCACCGGCGAAATGCCCACCGTCTACCTCAACACCGGATGCGTCGACGGGCTCGTGGAACTGCTCGGCGGAAGCGGGGGAACCCCGGCTGAGAAGCTGCTGCGGGACATGACCTCCAGTCGGGTCGCTCAGGAGGCGTGGACTGCCATGTTCCACAGCGCCGTCAGTGATCTCGACAGTGACGAGGACGGCACTCCGGTCATGCCTACGGGCTGGCGCGAATCCGTCCTTCGGATGATGCTCCCGGATGTGCTCCCCGGCCGTCAGCTCACCGACGCCCTGCACGACATCGAGGAACGCCGTACCAAGGGGTTCGGCTGGTCCGAACTGCAGACGACCATCCAATACGCGGCGGGCAAGCGGAGCCGGATCGCGAAGAAGCTGACCGACGCAGTCCGCGCCGTCGACCGCGCGGACAGGAGCGGCACCTGATGAGCCCCCTCACCCCCGTCGACATGCCGCCCGTGCTCGCGCTACTGCCCGACACCGCCGTCGCCAAGTACCTCAGCCGAGGCATCCAGTCCGGCCGGGAACTCCCACCGCCGGTGGCGCTTGCCCGCGCCTGCGTCGCGTATGACGCCCGGACCGCGGAGCGGCGGCGCACGGCGCCGGTCCGCGAACTCCTCGACAAGACCATGAGGCTTTTCGCGGACGATCGCCACGCGGCCGACGGCTGGCTTGCTCCTCGTCTTCACGCAACCCTGCGGATGACCCGTGCGGAGGCTGCCGACAGTCGTCTCTGGAACCATCTGGCCATGATCGTCGCCCCCGATTACGTGGTCTGGCGACACAAGGGAGCCGACAACGCCGAAGGCCCGGGCATCGCCACGGCCGCCCGCTTCAGCGGTCCCCACTACACCCAGAGCTTCTCGCGCCTCTGGTGGGCCGCCGAACTCTTCCGCGATGGCGACGACTACCGCCCCGTCGTCACGGCCTGCCGAGTCCAGGACGTCCTGAACACCACGATGCGCCTGGACGTGATCGACCACCGCCCCACGGCCCAGGCCATGATCCGTGTCATCGGAAGTCTCCTGGACTCGGGCGTTCCCCGTCCCGGTGACCACGTCAACGCCTTCTCCTCCGCGGTGAACGCGGCCGGCAGCACGCTCATGTACGACGTGCTTGCGCGGGACGGCGACCCCGACGTCGACGAACTCCACGACTGGATCCAGGCCGGTGTCGGCGTGGCGGTGGACTGGGACCGTCTCCCGGAAGGTCCTGAGGACGGTCGTGTCCAGGGCGCCGCCGTCGACGCGCTGCTCCCGCTCTTCGAGAAGCTGCGAGCGGAGGCGCCGCTACGGCAGAGGAAGGGCCATGAGCCCGATGGGGAGACCGGGCCGTCCGTTCCCGCTCCCAGAACGCCGGGAGTCACCCTGTCGAAGCCCTCGGACCTCGCGTGACCGGGTGATCAGCCCGCGTACTCGTCGGCCGAACCGATCGCGGCTTCGAGGACCGCCCTGCCCAGCAGAGGCGGGATCGCGTTGCCGATCTGCTGGGCGATGGCCCGGCCGGACCAGGGGTAGTCGGCGGGGAACGTCTGCAGGATCCCGGCCTCGGAGTCGGTGAAGCGAGGAAGCTCTGTTCCGTCCCCGGCGACGACACGGTTGCGAGAGACCTTGCCGGTGACCGTGAAAGCGGGTTGGTCGGACGAGCGGCGACCGCGGGCCCGGGGGTCGCCGCCGGTGCCGTAGTTCGAGACGACCTCGAAAGGTGTCCTCCGGTCGAGGACCTCCGACATGGGAACCCAGGGCGCCAGGCGCGGGTCTCCCTCCTCACGACGCACACCCTTGCGGAACAGACGGTGGGTGGGCTCCGGCAGTTCGACGATGCCATTGAGGCGGGCTACGAGGATGGCGCGACGCCGTGTCTGCGGCACGCCGAACTGTTCCGTGTGCAACACCTTGGGCTCGGCGACCCAGTATCCATTCCGGGACAGGACCTTTCCGTACTCCCGCCAGACAGGGAGGACCGCAGGCACCTGCTCCAGAATGATCGCCTCGTACGGCCGACCGTCACGAAGTGCTTCCAGCGCCCAGCGCAGCGGCTCCAGGACGAGTCCGGTACGCGGATCGTCGAGCACGGCGAGTTCCGACCGGACGTCCTCTCCGCAGGCCATCCGCTTCACGAAACCGATCACCTCGTCCAAGGCACGGCGGCCTGCGCCGCTCCCGGCGACGGTGAAGGTCTGGCACGGAGGACCACCGGCAAGCACGGTGGCATTCGGGAACTTGTGAGGGCCGAAGTCCTGCACGTCTCCCTGCAACGTGAGGAGCCCGGCGGCAGTTCGTGTATCGCACGCGTCCTGGTCGAACTCGATGCCCGTCACCTCGTAGCCGAGATCGCGCGCCGCGACGTCGAGCCCGCCGGGTCCGGCGAACAAGTCGACAATCTCGGGGCGTGGCACGTGATCTCCTGGGATGGTGTGTTCGTGAAGCGGACCGGGCGACCCCAGCAGCGCTACAGGTTACCCGGCTCGGCGCGGCGATCAGCGAGGCTGTCGGCCGTCGCTCCCGGATGGTCGTAGGGTGACGGATTCTGCGCGTCGGGGCAGGACTGCAACGCCGCTTTGATCGCTTCGCCCAGCGCTCGTCCGACCGGAGGAGGGGTGGCGTGGCCCACCTGCCGATACTGTGCGGTCTTCCGGCCCGCGAAGACCCAGTCGGAAGGGAAGCCCTGAAGGGCGGCGGCTTGACGCACGGTGAGGGGCATCATCCCGGGGCGTCCTCGTGACGGATCCCAGGCGAAGTCCGGGCCGGGCACGAGGTCGGCCACGGTACCGCCGTCCACTCCCATGCGTGCCCACGCGCGCTTGGTCCCGGTCGGTCCCAGGTCCGCACCGCCGCGGTTCCAGGAGCCACCGACCAGGGTCGGTGCCGGCCGGTCGGCCTGGGCGGCCCACTCGGCGGCCTGGGGCCAGCCACGGTCGCCCATGGACGGGCCGAGTACATCCCCGACGGTCCGGTGGCGTGCGACGGAGGCCAGGGGCGGGGCGAACGAATCCGAGTGCCCGTCCCTGAAGGCGACCATGACTCCTTGCTTTCGATCCTGCGCCACTCCGAAATCCGCTGCGTTGAGCACGAACCACTGAATGTCGTAGCCGAGGTGGACGAGTTCCTCGGCGATGTACTCCCGAATGGGACCGTACGCCGGCTTGGTGACGAGGTCGGGGACGTTCTCGATCAGCAGGGCCCTGGGCCGGACACCGTGCATCAACATGATGGTGGCCTTGAGCACCTCCGACTCGTCATCCCTGTCGGCGCGGCGCACGGAGGCGGTTGCCTTGACGCGGGGTAGACCGGCCGCGAGCAGGTCCACGTCGTAGGTCTGCTGATGGTCGGCGGGGTCGAAGTCGAGCAGGTCGAGGTCGAGGACGTCCCACGTGGGCCTGTTCGCCAGGAGCGTGTCACAGGTGACGGTCCTGTTGTCGAGCAGGAGCACAGGGTCGAAGCCCGCCTGCTCCAGACCGAGGGCGAGACCCCCGGCACCGGCACAGACGACGACACTCCGCAGGCGAGTCGTCCTGGTGGTCATCACGATCTTCGTCGATCCTCGTTCGGTCGGCCCCGATCCACAAGGCGGGGAGAGTCCCCCTGGTGGAGACGGGACCGTGCCCGAAGCCGCCAGGGGGAGTCGTCGTGGTCAGCGAGTGGCCTCGTCAGGGGCCGTGTCGATGATGGCGACCCCCTCCTGGGAGGAGTCGACGGTCGTGAACCGCAGCACGCGGCCGTCGTCGCTGCGGGCCGAAGCCGGGGCGACGAAGCCGAAGGCCATGACGATCCGACTCGGATCGAGGGTGCCTTCCTCGACGAGCGTGGCCCGATGAGCGGATTCGACGATCGGGTAGACGACGACCACTCCCCGCCTCGGGGTCACCAGGCTTTCGACCGCGCTGTCGCCCGAGTCGGCGAGCGAGCCCGCGATGCGCAGCGCGGCCGCGCGGTGCTTGATGTCGCTGATGGCGCCGAAGAGCGGGTCACGGCGGCGGTCACGGGCGAAGTAGGAGTACGAACGGCCTGTGTTGCCGAGCCGCATGCGCCGACCGGTCTGGGAATGCTGCGGCGCCAGCACGATCCAGTCGTCCACCTGAGCAGGGGTACTCGTGGTGATCTCCCGCAGGTAGTCGAGGTGCGGCGCGAACTGCGAAGGCGCCCCCCAACGTACGGCTGACACCAGATCGAAGAGATCGACGGGGTTCATCCGTCCCGTGAGAGCCGCGAAACGGTGAGCGACGCCTTCCCGAGGGAAGTGGTAGGAGAGCTGAGTCGGCTCTGCGGACAGGGAGTCCAGGACGGGCGTCCACAGATGGGTGTTGTGCCGGAGGTCGGTGACTTTCGTCGGATAGGCCGTGGGCTCCTGCCACTGGCCGGGGGAGCGGAGGGTGACCAGGCGCGAGTTGTACATCTTGTTCGGGCTGGTCGGCTTGAGCCATGGGATGTGCTGCGAGACCAGCGGCGGCACCTTGTCCGGGGTCACCTGCGGGCGACCGTCGACCGTTACCGAGTACTGCGCCAGCTCCGCGCGGAACGTCTCCTCGTCCCGGCAGATCGCCTCGAAGCCGTCGTAGAGGTCGATCTCCTTCTTCCCGATGGTCTCCTGGCGGCCCAAGTAGAGCCGGACCAGGTCCCGGTAGCCCTGGCGGAAGCCGAACCAGCGGCCCATCTGCATGAGTGTGGAGGCATTGCCGGCGCGGCGCCGGAAGTACGAGACGGTCAACCCTTCGACGGTGAAGCCTCGGGCGAGCTTCTGACCTCCGATGAGGATCTTCCAGATGGACCGCTTGTCGAAGTCGGCCTCGCCGGTCTCGAGGTCCTTGTCGCCGTTGACCACGATGATCGGCTTGTCGTCGCCCCCGATCCGGATCGCGGCGGGGCCGATGTAGGGCGCGAGCTCGTCGAAGGAGTCGGGCACGGCCTGACCGTCGGCGCGCACCGCGGAGACGGGGGCGATGTCCGTGTCGAACAGGACGCGGAGTCGCTCGTGGCCGCGGGCGCCGAGGTAGCCGGCGTTCCACCACAGTCTGGTGACCCGACCCAGCAACTCGCGGTGTACGTCCTGGCGTTGCGACTCGTGGATCAGCATGGTGTGGTGCTGGAAGTACCGATCGCCGAGGTCACCCTTGTCCTCGCGGTACAGCTTCATCGCGGCCGTCAGCACGAACATGTCCATGGCCCGCTCGAGACAGGTGTCGTCCTCGTCGTCCTCCACCACGATGTCGCGGACGTGCGCCATCTCGTTGGAGTTCGCGTACGTTCGCTCCTCATCCGACAGGGCGGAGTCGAGGTCGTGGAAGTCGCGGGCGCCCATGTACTCGTCAGGACGCGGCAGGGAGATGATGAAGTCCTTGGGGAAGATGTCCGCGGTGTCGCTGGGGTCGATGAAGACGTTGGCGAAGGGGGTTGCGGTGTATCCCACGTACTGGGCACGCGGCAGCATCCGCAGCAATTCGGAGATCCGCTGATTGATCGCGGTCCGCTCGGCGTTCGGCTTGGCGAGGTCGGAGGTGTTCACCGATGCTTCGTCCGACTCGTCGTCCACGATCAGGACCGGGATCTCGGAGAGGGGCGTCTTGATCTTCCGTAGATCCTTGACCAGCTTCTTCAGGACCTTGTCGTTCTTCTTCACGACCATCAGCCGGGCTGGGGCCCGATGGAGGTTGCGGGGGTCGTACAGGGGGAGGCCCGGTTCCTGCTTCTCGTATTCGAGGGCGACGATCCCCTGCAGAAGGCTTTGGTAGTCGTCGCGGCGGGTCGTCAGCCTATGGATGTCGAACGCGCCGAGTGTCGAGGGCAGCGCACCGAAGCCGGCGAACTTGCCCTCGTTCCAGGCGCGGTCGTCGGCGTAGTCGGACTCGTACTCGCTGGCGCCGCGCACGATGTTCTCGCGGCCGACCAGCTCCATGTCGAGGCGGCGCTGGGTCTGGTCACGCAGCATGTTGATCGTGCCGCCCAGGACGATCACGAGCCGGTAGCCCGAGTCGAGCGCCTTGGCGATGACACCGGCGAAGTTGGCGGTCTTACCGGACTGGACGTAACCGACCACCAGGCCCTTCGACTGGTATGCCTCCTCTGCCGTGGGGTCGGCCAGCCGCTCGACCACACGATCGGACGCCTCGTCGAGACCGGCGACGACGTCTTCGGGCCAGCCTTTGTCCGCCAGCAGCCTGCGGTACGCGGGCCAGTACCAGGGCCGACCCTGGAGGGACTGCGGGGTGTACCAGGGGGTGTGCTCGGTGCTGATGACGACCGCACCGGTGGCCTTGTGGACGGGGACGAGTGCGTCGAGAAGCTTGCCGGTCTCGTCGTCGATGTCGAGCAGCGCGTACACGTCGGCCCGTCGCTTGTCCGTGCGGGGCGGATGCGACGACCAGGCGACGTTCTCGTTGTAGTCCCAGCGGGTGAGCTGCTTGCGCCACACCTCCACCAGTTGGTCCGTGGAGTGCGCGTCGCGGAGTACGGAGAGGAAGTCCGCTTCGTCGGCGTACTCCATCGCAGCCGGTGTGAGGTCTTCAGCCTGGTACTCCAGGGCGCGGGCGAGCCGCTTCGGCTTCCCCGCGCTCATGTCGCCGAGTGCCCGGGCATGGAGATCGACACGGATGCCGGCGGGGGTGTCGGGACTGGTCATCGGCGGTTCCTCGGCTGTCGGGACGGAGTGATCGGGGTACACGGAAGGTTCATGGGAGACGAAGCCCGGCCAGGTTCACCGGGGCGCCGGGCGTCGGCGCGAGCCCGGTGACATCGGTCTCGTAGCGCACGGCGGAGATACGCTCGAACGTCGCCGCTGCGAGCAATGCCGGGGTGAGTCGTGGCACGGACTCGGCAGCCAGGACCAGGGCTTCGTCCCGAGGTGTCCAACGCTCGTCGTCCTCACGTTCGGCCGACCACCCGGACCGCTCCAGCGCGAAGTTCAGTCGACCGAGGGCTGCCGGTGCCCGTTCCGCTACCGCGGCGCGCACCGCGCGGACCGATTCGGCGAGCGTGCGGCCACCCGCGCCGCCCCGGGTCAACCGGAGCGAAGCGAGCCACAGCGGTCGGTCGGGAGCGGGTTGCAGCTGGCCGAGTCCGTGGATCACGTGACGTCGTCGTTCCGCCGCGGTCGTCTTCACCTCGATGTCGAAGTCCACCAGAGCGAAGTCGTGTTCCTCGCCGTACGGACCGGTCCATGCCTCGACGGCGGTGTCCCAGCCATGGGTCTCGGCGAGCCGGGACAGGATCGCGAGTTCGCCCAGCAGTCCGATCCGGCGCTCTACGCTCAGCGCCCGAGGGCGGTCGAGCAGAGAAGCCCAGCCCTCCACGGTCTCGGTGAACGCACGGTCGAGCGAACGGTTCTTCGTGACGATCCGATCGGCAACGGCAAGCAACATGTCGTGGAAGTCGCGCATCAACTCGACCTGGGTCGTTCTGATACGGGCCATGCGCAACCCCCTGTCGACCGCCACCTGATCGATGCGGACTGCCGGCAATGACGAACGGGGTGGCTGCTGGTTCGGGCCGAGTTCGACGAACAGGGCGATGTCGCGGCCGCCGCGCCCTATCTCGTACGAGACGACGGGGTGCTTGTCGGCGGCGGAGAGACGGTAGCTTGCGCCGACTCCTTCTCCCAGGTAGTGCTCGACTGTCGACCAGCCGAGCGCCGCACCGTCCGCCGAGTCAGTCATCGTCCGCCACCCGATTCAGTTCGGCGCGAGCGGCCGCGACCAGGACGGACTGCCACAGCTGCAGGTTGTCCTTCTCGCGGCTGCCGCTGTACTCCTTCTCGAAGATCCCGTGGAGCAGCAGGTACATGAGCGACTTGAGGGTCGGGGCGTCGTTGAGCCCTCCGCGCCGGCCGCCGAGGATAGCTGCCCGATAGTGATGGTTGAGGACGATCGTCCGGGCCTCGCGGTCGATGTCGAAAAAGGCGCTGTTGTCGATCTTCTGCCAGCGAACGGAGATGGGCTCCTCTCCGGGTATGAGCGGCAGTTCGTCCTCGATGGCCTCCCGGACGGAAGACTCGAAGCCCTTGCCCGCGGGGATCACGGGCTTGCGGGTGGTTCCGGTCCGCTTCCGCGCATCCCGATACGTCGCGTCGGCGTCTGCTATGTACTGGGAGAACGCGCGACCGTCGGAGCCCACCGCTGACTCCAGGGCTGTGACGAACTCCGGAGAAGTGTCGACACCGTCCTTCTTCACCGTGAGACGGAATGCCGCGGAGGCCATGACGTCGTCGGGCAGGTCGATGGCAACGCGCGCGAGGGAAAGGTGCTGCTCGGGCTGACGGAAGTTGTTCCAACCACCGGCCTGGACCAGGCGGTCGTGGCGGTAGAAGTAGAAGCCCTGGCGGTCGATGACGGTACCCACGGCTTTGAACTCGTCGTTGTTCGACTTCGGCGGCCAGACGTGCGCCGTCAGTGTGACCGGACCGACGGAGGGGATGGCAGCGACGAAGTCGTGCGCGTAGTCGGGGTGCCCGCTGACGGGGTATGCGAACGGGTCGAGCGGCTGGACACCGAAGTTCATGTACTCGACGCCGGTGGACACGTCCTCTACGGCGATGGTGACATTGAAGTCTTCGCGAGCCAGGAACCGGTGCAGATGCAGGCCGAGGTGCAGTCCCAGCTTGTTGATGGTGCGGTGCAAGTACCGATCGGTTTGGGCACCACCCCCGGTCTGCGGGAAGTTCTTGACCGCGTCCCAGCGGACGACGGTGCCTTGCCAGACGATCGGGCAGTCGTAGTAACGGTCGATGAGCTGCTGCGCGTAGTCCGGCGCGACGATGTCGCATTGGTAGCCGTTCACGGCCCGCTCTATCGTCCAGCGGCGCCCTGCCGGGGCTGCAGCCCTCGTGCGTCGCACTTTGCTGACAACGGTGACGGCGCCGGCGTGGCTGAGCGACGCGGACTTGAGTCCGGTGCCGAACATGCCGAGGGCCTGTGAGCCGTAGTCGCGCCGTCCGCCGACGGTCATCGCGACGTCCAACTCCTCCTCGTCCATGCCTTTGCCGTCGTCGACTATGAGCAGGCTGACAAGGCTGTCGCCATCGCGCAGGAAGTGGATCACGACGTCCTTTGCGCCGGCGTCGATGGAGTTGTCCACCAGGTCCGCGACCGCCGCCTCGAAGCCGTACCCCTGACTGCTGAGGGCCTCCATGTAGCGAGCGTCCGGAGGCAGGCGCTTGCTGCCGGTGGTGGGTACTTCGAATTGCCACTCAGTCGTCATGTCTCGCCTTGGGGTACGCACGCCACACCTGTTCAGGCGACCCTAATGGACGGTGCTGACATCGACAGCCGACTGGGTAAATGTGCTTATGTCGGCTAGGCCTCCGTACCCCCATGGCACTCCCCATAAGCCCTCCCCGACCCGCACCAGCACCCCGCCCCCCGCGCCGGCGGCCAAGTCGTTGCTCGGCCGCGGGCTGCCAGGGTGGTGGCGTACTGGGGGAGCAGGGAGGCGTTCGAGGGGGACGTGGATTCGGAGGCGGCGAAGGCTTCGTAGGACGGGACCGTGGCCGGGACGATGCCCAGGTTGGGGGTGCCCGCCGCCGCTAGTTCGCGGAGGGAGGCTTCGATGTCCGTGAGGTGGGCTCGGTACGTGGGGTACTCCGCCTCGAGTTCCGGGTACGAGGCGAGGAGCTCGTCCAGTTCCCGTTCCGGCCAGTGGAGGACCGCCACCGGGAAGGGGCGGGAGAGGGCCGTGCGGTAGGAGCCCAGTTCGCTGCGGAGGCGGGTGATCTCGGCCTGGAGTTCCGCCGGGTCCGAGGAGCCGAGCGACCACAGGCGCTTCGGGTCGTGCAGTTCGTCCAGGGGGACGGCCCCCGTGTGCAGCGTGTCCGCGAGGGTGTCCCAGCCGTCGTGGGGCAGCGCCAGCATCCGGCGGACCCGGTGGCGGGTGGCGAGCAGCGAGCGGGTGGGGTGCGGGAGGTCCGCCGGCGCCGACTCCGGCGCCAGCAGATGGGCCGCCTCCGTCGCGTACGTCTCCGACAGCTCCAGCTCGTCATGGGCCTCCAGCGTCTCCACCACGATCTCCCACGGCGCCGCGTCCGCCGGCGCCGACGCCCGCACGCCCTCGATGATCGCCCGCGCCTCGGGCTCGTGGCCGTACTCCCACAGGTTCGCCGCCTTCAGCGCCCTGATCAGGTGGGGGGAGGCGGGTGAGGAGGACAGGAGGGTGTCGTACAGCGCGGTCGCCTGCGGCCGCTCGCCCGCCAGTTCCAGATGCGCCGCTGCCTGGAGGAGCAGCGGTTCCTGGTCCTCGGGGTACCGCGCGGCGGTGCGCAGCAGGCGCTCGGCTTCGGTGGCGTGGGCGGCAGGCGTGTCGGGGCGCATGTCGACCACCGTACTGCTGTACGGCCCTGGAGAGTTGGCGCCTCAGCCCTTATCGTGCCCCGCGTGCGGGACAGGGTGCCGGTCGTCGTCCAGACACGCGGGGTGCGGAGCACACCCGCCCGCGTGCTGTGGGTCGGTGCCGAGGCCGTCGTCACCTGCGGGGTCGTGCTGCTGCTCCTCGTCGTCCACCAACTCTGGTGGACCAATCAGCAGGCCCGCGCCCAGGCCACCCAGCAGGTCCGCGCCCTTGAACGGGAGTGGGAGGGATCACCCCCGGCGCCGTCCGTCGAGGCACCGCCTCCCGAGGACGGGACCCCCGCGCCTGTCGAGTCCGTCGCGTCCCCGGAGGCCGATGCCGAGCCCGAGGCCACTCCTTCCCCCGGCCGCCCTCCCCTCTCCTCCGCCTACGCCATCCTCCGCATCCCCCGCATCGGCCTCACCGCCCCCGTCGCCCGTGGCGTCGGCAAGCGGTCCGTCCTCGACCGCGGGTACGTCGGGCAGTACCCGGGAACCGCCGCCCCCGGGAGTCCCGGCAACGTCGCCCTCGCCGGGCACCGCAACACCCACGGCGAGCCCTTCCGCTACATCAACCGGCTCCGGCCGGGCGACCGGATCCGGGTGCAGACCAGGGAGCGGGAGTACGAGTACGTCGTCGATCAGGTGCTCGCCCGGACCGCTCCCCGCGACACCGGCGTCATCCAGCCCGTGCCCCGCTCCCTCGTCAAGCCCTCCTACGGGTACTCCGCCCCCGGCTCCTACCTCACCCTGACCACATGCACGCCCGAGTTCAGCTCCGCGTACCGGCTCGTCGTCTGGGCGAAGCTCGTACGGTGACGGCCGCGCCCACCACGCCCAGCGCCGCCGACACGAGCAGTGCCGTGTCGGCGCCCGCCGTCGCCAGCGCGATCGTGAGGGCGCCACGCCCGCCGACGAGCCGATGTAGCGGGCCGTGTTGTTGGCCCCCGAACCCATCGCCGCCCGCTCCGGCGGCACGGAGTCGACGGCCAGGCGTGGCAGGGCCGCGTTCAGCAGACCGCTGCCCACGCCCACCACGAACAGGCCGGGGAGGAGGCGGAGCCACGAGCCGTGCGGGGAGGAGAGCGAGCCCAGGAGGCCGAGCACGCCCGCCGTCGACAGGACGAGCTCGGGCGCTGGGGGCGCGACGAGGTGCCCGGTGCCCCGGCCGTACGCCACTTCCATCACGCCGACTGCGGCACCGAACTCGGCCCGTACGGCGAATGTCCGGCCTGTCACGTTCCCGTACCGCCCGCCGACGTCGAGATGCGGCCCGGTGCCGGGCTCGATCCGGACCCCTCCGATCCGGTCAGCCGGGCGCTGCTCCGGCCCCGCCGACTCCTCGTCCCTCTCGAAGCCGATCGTGTATAACGGCTGGTACAGGACGAAGCGAGCGGCGACCGGGGAGGGAAGTGCGGTGATCGGCAACCTGCTCCTGCGCGTGCTCGCTCCCCTCTTCTTCCTGCTCGCGCTCGCCGATCTCCTCCTCTCCGACGGCTCCAGCCTCTCCGCCGCCGTCGCCCTCGCCGCGACCACCGTCTTCTGCGCCCTCATCGGCGCCCCCGCGCCCGCGTCCGTACCCCCGACCCGGGTACGCACCGCCTTGCGCGATCGCGAGCGGCGCACCGCCTTCCTGCCGCAACGCGACCCCGACGCCTCCGGCCGCCGCAGGCCCCGGGCACCCGGCCGTCCCCTCCCGACGGCCGCGTAGGCGCACAGCACAACCGCTCCACCCCGCCTGCATCCTGCGCGGATCCGTCATGCCGAGACATCCTTCTTCCGGCACGACGAGACCCCTCGGAGGGCTCCCATGTCCGTTTTCGCTTCCCTGGTCGAGCAGCTCGCCGACCTGCTCCAGCCGCTCTTCGCCACCACCGCGACCGCCGCCGCGATCGTCCTGTTCACGATGCTCGTCCGGCTCGCGATCCACCCCCTCTCGCGGGCGTCCGCCCGCGGACAGAAGGCCCGCACCCGCATCGCCCCGCAGCTCGCCGAGCTCCGTGCCAAGCACGCCAAGGACCCCGAGCGGCTCAAGAAGGCGGTCATGGAGCTGCACGCGAAGGAGAAGGTCTCGCCCTTCGCCGGCTGCCTGCCCAGCCTCCTCCAGGCGCCCGCGTTCCTCCTCATGTACCACCTGTTCTCCGGCGACCGGATGGCCGGCCACACCCTCTTCGCCGCCCCGCTCGGCGACCACTGGGCCGACGCCCTCGGCAACGGCGGCGCCTTCGGCCCGGCCGGCCAGGTCTACCTCGTGCTCTTCGCGATCGTCGCCGCCGTGGCCGCCTTCAACTACCGCCGCACGAAGCGGCAGCTCGCCGCACAGCCCCTGGACACCGGACTCCCGGCGACGCCGGGCGCGGACACGATCAACAAGGTGATGCCGCTGCTCTCCTTCGCCACGCTGATCACCGTCGCCGTGGTCCCGCTCGCGGCCGCGCTCTACGTCGTCACCAGCACCACGTGGACCGTCTTCGAGCGGGCCGTCCTCTTCCGGGAGCAGCGCCCCACGGAGGCCCTTGCTACTCAGGCGTAAGGGTCCAGTCCGTGAACGGGGTCTTGCCGAGTGGTCGAAACTCTTGGAGGATCGACCAACCTCCGATGGCCGCAACCCATCGGCCGGGGATCAGTAGGGCCCGACCCTGGGCCCACCTCGACCACAGGGAGAAGACCATGAAGCTGCTGCGAGTCGGTCCGGCGGGTGCCGAGCGTCCTGCCCTGCTCGACCAGGACGGGACGCTGCGCGACCTGTCGGCCCTGGTCGGCGACGTCGACGGCAGCCTGCTGGCCGACACGTCCGCGCTCGACCGGATCCGGGCGGCCGCCGGGGCCGGCGTGCTGCCCGCGCTCGACGCGACCGGGCTGCGGATCGGCCCTCCGGTCGGCCGGATCGGCAAGGTCGTGTGCATCGGGCTGAACTACCACGGGCACGCGGCCGAGACCGGCGCGGCGACCCCCGCCGAGCCGGTGGTCTTCCTCAAGTCCGCCGACACGGTCGTGGGCCCCGACGACACGGTGCTCGTACCCCGCCGCAGCACCAAGACGGACTGGGAGGTCGAGCTGGCGATCGTCATCGGCCGCACCGCCCGCTACCTGGAGACCGACGAGGAGGCCCTCGCGCACGTCGCCGGTTACGCGGTCGCCCACGACGTCTCGGAGCGCGAGTTCCAGATCGAGCGCGGCGGCACCTGGGACAAGGGCAAGAACTGCGAGACCTTCAACCCGCTCGGCCCGTGGCTGGTCACCACCGACGAGGTGCCGGACCCGCAGGCGCTCTCGCTCAAGCTCTGGGTCAACGGCGAGCTGAAGCAGGACGGTCACACCTCGGACCAGATCTTCCCGGTCGCGGAGGTCGTCAGGTACGTCAGCCAGTTCATGACCCTGTACCCCGGCGACATCATCAACACCGGCACCCCGGCGGGCGTCGCGATGGGGCAGCCGGAACCGAAGCCGTACCTGCGGGCCGGTGACGTGGTGGAGCTGGAGATCGACGGACTCGGCCGCCAGCGCCAGGAGCTCAAGGACGCGTAGCGAGCCGGCCGGCGGGCTCGGGACGCGTCGCGGGCCGGCGGGCTCGGCTCAGGGCGCGTCGCGGGCCGACCGGTACCGAGGTGGGGCACCGGCCCGGTGGGCCGCCTAGGCCGCGAAGCCGTCCAGCAGCAGGCCCAGCGCCTCGACCACCATCGCGTGGTCCTCGGCCTGGGGCAGCCCCGACACGGTGACCGAGCCGATCACGCCCGCGCCGTCGACCGCGATCGGGAACGAACCGCCGTGGGCGGCGTACCGGTCGGGGTCGAGGCGCGAGGACTGCTCGAACGTCGTCCCCTTGGCCCGGAAACGGGCGCCGACGAGGAACGAGCTCTCGCCGTACCGCTCGACGACCCGCCGCTTCCGGTCGATCCAGGCGTCGTTGTCCGCGCTCGACCCCGGCAGCGCGCAGTGGAAGAGCTGCTGCGCGCCGCGCCGGATGTCGATCGCGACGGGCGCACGGCGCTCGCGTGCCAGACCGACGAGGAGCGAGCCGAGCGCCCAGGCGTCGTCGTACGTGAAGTGGGGGAGGGTCAGGCGGGCTTCCTGGGCCTCGATCGTGGCGACCTCGCTCACAGCGTCACCGCGATTCCCTCGCGGGCGGAGCGCTTCGCCGCCTCCAGGACGTCCAGGGTCGCCGCGGCCTCGAGGGCGGTGACCGGGTTCGCGCCGGTTCCGCGGAGAGCGGCGGCGACGGCCGCGTAGTACGCCGGGTAGTCGCCCGGAAGCGTCTCGACCGGGGTGCCGCCGCCGGTCAGCGGGGACTCTCCGGCGCCGAGGGTGCCCCACATCGACTCCGGCTCCACGCCCCACGGCGTGCCGGGCGCGGGCAGCAGGCCCTCGCGCAGGTCGGCCTCCTGGGGGTCGAGGCCGTACTTCACGAATCCGGCGCCGGACCCGAGGACGCGGAAGCGCGGGCCGAGCTGGGCGGTGGTGGCGCTGGCGTAGAGATGGGAGCGGACACCGTTCGCGTGCGTGATCGCGATGAAGGTGTCGTCGTCGGTCTCGGCGCCCGGGCGACGGACGTCCGCCTCCGCGTACACGCGTACGGCCGGACCGAAGAGGACCAGGGCCTGGTCGACGACATGGCTGCCGAGGTCGTACAGCAGCCCGCCGATCTCCTCCGGCGCGCCGGACTCGCGCCAGCCGCCCTTGAGCTGCGGGCGCCAGCGCTCGAAGCGGGACTCGAAGCGCTGCACGTCACCGAGCGCGCCGTCCGCGATGAGTGCGCGCAGGGTGAGGAAGTCGTTGTCCCAGCGGCGGTTCTGGAAGACGGAGAGGAGCAGGTCCCGCTCCTCGGCCAGCGCGGCGAGGGCCCGTGCCTCGGCGGCGGTGCCGGCGACCGGCTTGTCCACGACGACCGGGAGCCCCGCTCGGAGCGCGGCGGTGGCGAGGGGGACGTGCGTCTTGTTGGGGGAGGCGACGACGATCAGATCGAGCTCGTCCGCCCGCGCCCACAGCTCTTCGGGGGAGTCCGCGACCCGTACGCCGGGGTGCGCCGCGCGCGCCTGTGCCTGGCGCTCCGGGTTGCCGGTCGTGACCGTGTCGAGGACGAGGCCCTCGGTGGCGGCGATCAGCGGGGCGTGGAAGACGGAGCCCGCGAGGCCGTAGCCGACGAGTCCGACGCGGAGGGGGGCGGTGTCGGTGCCAGTCATGGAGCCCACTTAAGCAACGCTGTTGCCAAAGTGCAAGCGAGGGGGAGAATGGGGTGGTGAACAGGAGTGTCAGGGGTGTCAGGGGCGGTGCGGTGGGTGCGGTCGGCGTGACGGGCGCGGCGGGTGCGGTGGGTGCGGCAAGCGTCGTCGGCGTCAATCTGCCGGCGCTGCGCAGCCACAACGCCGCGCTCGTGCTCGACCTGCTGCGTACGGCGGGGGAGGCCGGGATCAGCCGCCTGGAGCTGGCGGACCGGACCGGACTCACCCCGCAGGCGGTCAGCAAGATCACGGCGCGGCTGCGGGCGGAGGGCCTGGCGCGGGAGGCCGGCCACCGCGCCTCGACGGGCGGCAAGCCGCGCACCGTTCTGCGGCTGGTCCCCTCGGCGGCGTACGCGGTCGGGGTCCACCTGGACCGCGACGAGCTGACGGCCGTCCTGGTGGACCTCGCGGGGGTACGGGTGGCTGTGCGCAGGGCCCCACTGGACCTGGGCGCGGGCGCGTCCGCGGTGTTCGAGGTGGTGGAGCGGGAGGTGGGCGCACTGAGAGGGGTCGGCGCCGCCGGTGCGGGTGGGGTCGGCGGGGTCGGCGGGGTCGGCGGCGGGGCGTTCGGGGCCGGTGGCGATGGCGGTGTCGGCGGCGGGGAGTTCGGACGAGCCGGGTCCGTCGACTCGGTTGCCTCCGGGGCCCGGGGGCCTGGGACCTCGGACGCCGGGATCCCCGCGACCCCAGGCGCCCAGACACTGGAGGCCGCGGGTTCCGAGATCTCGGGCGGTGCGACCGCAGGTTCCCGGACCGCGGGTTCCGCGACCTCGGCCCCCGAGGCCCCGGGCGTGGAGATCTCGGGCGCCGAGACTTCCCAGGCCGCGGGCCCTGCGACCCCGGAGCCCGCCGCTCCCGCCGTCCTCGGTGTGGGCGTTGCCATGCCCGGGCCCCTTGATCACCCCACCGGGACCCCGGGGCGGGTCACCGGGTACCCGGAGTGGGAGGGCATCCCGCTGCGGGACGAGCTCGCGCGGCGGCTCGGGCTGCCCGTCGAGCTCGACAAGGACACCAACGCCGCCGCCCTCGGGCTCGCCCTCCGCGCCCCGGCGGCCGACTCGTTCGCGTACCTCCATCTCGGTACGGGGCTCGGCTCCGGCCTCGTCCTGGGCGGCGCGCTCCACCGGGGCGCACGGACCGGCGCGGGCGAGTTCGGGCACCAGACCGTCCAGCTCGACGGCCCGCCCTGCGGCTGCGGCGGGCGCGGATGCCTGGAGGTCCTGTGCCTCGCGGCCGTGGCCCGCGGCGACCTCCCTGAGGCGGCCAGGATCCTCGGCACCGGAGCCATGAATCTCGTACGGCTCCTGGACATCGACCGTGTCGTCCTCGGCGGCCGGGCCGTGACCGCCGCGCCCGAGGTCTTCGTGCACGGCGTCGGCGCGGTCCTCGCCGACGCGGGCCTGGGGACCCCGGTCGCGGGCACCGCCACCCCGTACGCCGTCGCCGAGGGCGCGGCGCAGCTGATCCTCAGTCCGATCTTCGGAAAATAGGCTGATCGGATGGAATGAGCGGGCCGTCCGGGGGTGCGCGCCGCGTCGCTCCCCGATCCCGCCGCGCCCGGGTGGCAGCGTCGCGGCCGTCCGTACGCCCGCGAGCAGCAAAGGCACCCGCCCATGCGACTGCGCAACGCCCTCGCCCTCGGTGTGACCGCGGCGACGACCGGAACCGCCGTCCTCGCGCTCGCCGTCGCCCCGTCCTCGGCGGACCCCGCGCCCGGCCCGGCCCCCGGCTCCGGCGCAGACTCCGGAACCGAGCGCTCCGGCCCGGGAATCGACCGCCTCGGCTCGACGAGCGAGCACCCGGCCCCCGGAGCCGACGAAGCCGACGGAGCCGAGCGCGTCGGTTCGGCGAGCGAGCACCTGGCACCCCGAGCCGACCAACTGGCTCCCGGAGACGACCGTCTCGGCTCCACGAGCGAGCACCTCGCCCCCGGAGCCGAGCGCCTCGCCCCCGGAACCGCCCGCCTCGGTCTCGAATCCGGCCCGAGCCTCGGCTCAGGCCCCGCCCCCGGAATCGGCCCGCGCCTCGCCCCCACCGGCGCCAGCTCCGGCCTCGCCCAGGCCAGCGCCAGCCCCGGCCCCGCCCCCACCAGCGCCAACCCCGGTCCCGACCCCACCGGACCCGTCCCCACGGCCGTCAGCCCCGGCCCTGCTGTTCAGCGCCTGGACAAGCCGCCCACCTGTGGCAACGCCTCCGAGCCCGTCTTTCCCCTCGACACCCGGATCCACAGCGGCCCCGGCACCTACGTCCCGGGCGCCGGCTTCCGGACCTTCGAGGTCGACCTCACCAACACCACCTCCGAGGCCTGCCACAGCATCCACCCGGTCCTGGTCCTCGCCGACCGTGACCGCGTGCTGCGGCCCGCCCAGATCCAGCTCGACTTCTACGACTCCGAAGCGAGCCGCTGGCGGCCGGTGCAGTTCGAGGAGACCGAGGAGGACGAGAACATCGGGGTGTTCAACGGGTTCCCCGGCTTCGCCGTCCCCGCGGGCCGCACGGTCACCGTCAGCGTCCGCCTCGCGTTCCATGAGGACACCGCGCCCAACGAGGTCGTCGTCAACGCGGCGATCGTGCAGCGGCAGGGGGACGACGGGGACTGGGTCGGCGAATCCGGCGACTACCGTCTGGCCATCGCGCCGGAGGACTCGACGGGCACGGACATCGAAACGCGCCCGACCCCGGTCCCCTCGACCACTCGCCCACCCGCCCCCACTCGCCCACCCGCCCCCACCCGGCCCGAACTCGCCCTCACCGGACCCGAGTCGACGACCGCGCTCGCCCCCGCCTCCGGGGCGTTGCTCCTCTCGGGTGCGGCACTGGTCGTCGCCGCCCGCCGCGGGCGGCGCCGGGCCTAGTGCGTGTTGCGAAGGTCCGGCCTGCCCCGCGACGCCCGGCACGCCCTCCCCCACGCCGCGCTGTCGGGGTCGCCCGAGTACGCCGACGGTACGAGGCGACCCTCCGCCCTGCGAGCGCGCGCACCCCGCGGGGCCCGCCGCGCGGGTGGACGGCTCTGCTCTCGCAGCCCGCCCTCAGAACCCTCCGGTCACTCTCCGTACACCCACCCGTTCATCCCCATCTGCGAGCATCCCCCGGTGGACTACCCGAACGACCAGGCACCTGGCGCCCCCATCCGCTCCGGCATCCCCGAGCACGGCCGCATCCCCAAGTACTACGCGGTGAAGGCCAAAGTCTCCTCTCTGATCGACGAGTTGGGCGAAGGCGGGCTCCTGCCCACCGAGCGGGATCTCGCCCTCCGGTACGAGGTCTCCCGGGAGACCGTCCGGCAGGCCCTGCGCGAGCTGCTCCTCGAAGGGCGGCTGCGCCGCCAGGGGCGGGGGACCGTCGTCGCCGGGCCCAAGCTGGAGCAGCCGCTCTCGCTGGCGAGCTACACCGAGGGCGTACGACGCCAGGGGCGCCGGCCCGGCCGTTCGCTCATCACCCTCGACCGCTTCCCCTGCCCCGACGCCCTCGCGCCCGAGATCGGCGTCCGGCGCGGCGAGCCCGTCTGGCACATGGAGCGGGTGCTGCTCGCCGACGACGAGCGGGTCGGCCTGGAGAGCACGTACGTCTCCGAGGCCCGCGCCCCGCGCCTCGACACCGAGTTCGACCCCGACTCCTCCTTCTACGCCTACCTCCGCGAGAAGCTCGGCATCGCCTTCGGCGATGCCGACGAGCGCATCGAGACCGTCCTCGCCACCCCTCGTGAGGCCCTGCTCATCGGCACCCCGCCCGCTCTCCCGATGCTGCTGATCCACCGGATCTCCCGGGACGCCTCCGGCCGCCCCCTGGAGCGTGTCCGCACGCTCTACCGCGGCGACCGCTTCAGCTTCACCGCCCACCTGGGGCATCAGGGCTGATCGAACGGCGCGAAGGGAGTCCATCGAGTCGCGTCGATAACGGAAAGGTAACGGGTCTAGGCCAACCTTGTCGGGCCGTTCACCGTCCCGTTGCCCATGGGATCCGTCCGGGTCACTCGTCGCCAGGACGGTGAACGGCATGAAGGTGATCGTCGTAGGAGCCGGCGTGGTGGGAACCATGCACGCCTGGCACGCAGTGGAACGCGGCCACGAGGTCGTACACATCGAGCGCGAGGCCGAGGCGCGCGGAGCCTCGCTCCGCAACTTCGGCCAGATATGGGTGAGCGGCCGGGCGGGCGGCGAGGAGCTGGAGACCGCGCTGCGCGCCCGCGAACTGTGGGAGGGCATCGGCGCCCGGGTCCCCGGACTCGGCTTCCGGGCGATCGGCTCGCTCACCCCCGTACGCAACGAGCTGGAACTGGCCGTCGCCGAGGCCGCCCTGGCCCGGCCCGACGCGGCGGCCCGCGGCTACAAGCTGCTGACCGCCGCCGAGGCCCGTGCCGTCAACCCCGCCCTGCGCGGGACGTTCGAGGCCGCCCTGTGGTGCGAGCGCGATGCCGCCGTCGAGCCGCGCACCGCCCAACTCGCCCTGCGCGAGGCCCTCCTGGCCACCGGGAAGTACACCTTCCTGCCGAACCGCGAGGTCCGTGACGTGTCCGGCGCCGAGGGCATGGCGAACGCCGCCGTCCGCGACGACCGCGGCGAGGTCCACAGCGGCGACGTCGTCGTCCTCTGCACCGGCGCCGCGCTCGGCGGTCTCGTCCGCGAGATCGCCGGTGACATCCCCGTCCGCCGCGTGCGGCTGCAGATGATGCAGACCGACCCGCTCGGTGAGCCGCTGACCACCTCCGTCGCCGACGCCGACTCCTTCCGCTACTACCCGGCGTACGCGTCGGAGGCTCTGGACGCCCTCAACGCGGGCCAGGCGCAGGACCCGACCGCCGCCGCGCACAGGATGCAGCTCCTGATGGTCCAGCGCCTGGACGGCGGACTGACCATCGGCGACACCCACGAGTACGAGCACCCCTTCGCCTTCGACACCCTCGAAGACCCCTACGAGCACCTCACCCGCGTCGTGGAGTCCTTCCTCGGCCGCCCGCTGCCGAAGGTCCGGCGGCGCTGGGCGGGCGTGTACGCGCAGTGCACCGACACCAGCCGGGTCGTGCACCGCCAGAAGGTCCGCGAAGGCGTGTGGCTGGTGACCGGACCCGGCGGACGCGGCATGACCTGCTCGCCCGCCGTCGCCGAGACGACCGCGAACGAACTGGGCTGGTGAGCACCGTGACCGAGAACCGCAGGCACGACCTCGTCGTACTGGACATGGCCGGCACCACGGTCGCCGACGGCGGCCTCGTCGAGCAGGCCTTCACGGCCGCCGCCGAGCGCCTCGGCGAAGACCCGGCCACGATGATCGACTACGTCCGCGCCACCATGGGCGAGTCCAAGATCTCCGTCTTCCGCCATCTCTTCGGCGGCGACGAGGCCCGCGCCCGGCAGGCCAACCTCGCCTTCGAGGCGGCGTACGGGGAGCTGGTCTCCGACGGCAGGATCGCCCCGATACCCGGCGCGGCGGAGGCGATCGCCGAGCTGAGGGAGCAGGGCCGGACGGTCGTCCTGACCACCGGGTTCGCCCGGGTCACCCAGGACGCGATCCTCGACGCGCTCGGCTGGTCCGACCTGGTCGAGCTGACCCTCTGCCCGGCCGACGCCGGCGGCCGGGGGCGCCCGTACCCGGACATGGTCCTCGCGGCCTTCCTGCGTGCGGGAGTCGTCGACGACGTCCGGCAGCTCGTGGTCGCGGGCGACACCTCGTACGACATGCTCAGCGGGGTCCGCTCGGGCGCCGGGATCGTCGCGGGCGTCCTGACGGGCGCGCACGACGAGGGCGCGCTCAAGGAGCACGGCGCGACGCATGTGCTGGCCTCGGTCGCGGATCTGCCGGGGGCGATCGCGCGGGCGGAGGCGGACCGGTGACCGGGCCCGCGACCGCCGTGGACGCCGGGACCGCAGCGGCGCGCGCCACGCATGCCACGCTCCGCGCGGCCGGTGCCCGTAGCGGCATCCGCTTCGACTCCGTCTCCGTCGCGTACGGGACGCACACCGTTCTCGACTCGCTCGACCTGACCGTCGAACCGGGCGAGGTCATGGCCCTCCTCGGGCCCTCCGGCTCCGGCAAGACCACCGCCCTGCGGGCGGTCGCCGGGTTCGTGCGGCCGGTCTCCGGGCGGGTGTTCATCGGCGACCGCGACGTCACCGGCCTCCCGCCGCACCGGCGGGGGATCGGGATGGTCGTCCAGCAGTACGCCCTCTTCCCGCACATGCGGGTCGAGGACAACGTGGCCTTCGGCCTGAAGGCGCGGAAGGCGCCGAAGGGCGAGATACCCGGGCGGGTCGCCGAGGCCCTGGAGATGACCGGGATGGCGGCCTATGCCCAGCGCTACCCGCGCGAGTTGTCCGGCGGACAGCAGCAGCGCGTCGCCATCGCGCGGGCGCTGGCCATCCGGCCGAACGTCCTGCTCCTCGACGAGCCGCTGTCCGCGCTGGACGCGCAGCTGCGCTCGGGAATGCTGGCCGAACTGGCGCGACTCCACCGGGAGTTGCCAGACGTGTCGATCCTGTACGTCACCCACGACCAGGTCGAGGCGCTGACCCTCGCCGACCGGATCGCCGTCATGGACAGGGCCCGGCTCCAGGACTGCGGCACACCGCAGGACCTGTACCGCCGTCCGCGTACGGAGTTCACGGCGTCGTTCGTCGGCAACGCGAACCTGCTGCCGGTGACGGTGGGGGTGGGCGGGGTGACCTTCGGCGGGGCCGAACTCCGGGTCGCGACGGACGACGTCGCCCCGGGCGCGGCCGCCACGCTGTGCGTACGACCGCACCTCGTCGGGCTCGGCGACGGGCCGAACGCGCTGCGGGGGCGGATCGCGGAGGTGCAGTGGCGGGGCGCCACGCATCGGCTGTACGTCGACGTGGAGGGGCATCGCGTCAAGGCGGACGTCCGTGAGCTGCGGGAGACGCCGGCTCTCGGTGACGAGGTGGTCCTGCACTTCGCACCGGAGGACGGGGTGCTGCTGGGGGCCGGGGTGTCCGATGGGTGACTCCAAGGGGCCGGTCATGACGGCTGAGCGCCCACGTGGTGTCGTGCCCATCCGCACCGCCATGGGGGACGACGGCCCACGACGTCCCGAGAGCAAGGGGTCCCGTGCCGTACCCGCCTGGATCTGGGCCCTGCCGCCCGTCGCCGTCCTGGCCCTCGTCTTCCTCTACCCCCTCGCCCTCGTCGTCCAGGAGTCCCTCGTCCCCGGTGCCTACGGCGACGTCCTCGGGTCCGAGGCGTTCCAGGACGCGCTGGTCACCACCGTGTGGCTGGCCGTCGGGGCCACCGTCGGGTGTCTCGTCCTCGGGTTCGTGCTCGCGCTCGTCATCGCGTTCGTGCCGTTTCCCGGAGGGAAGGCGGTGTCGAAGTTCATCGACGTCTTCCTCTCCTTCCCGTCCTTCCTCATCACGCTCGCGCTCCTCTTCCTCTACGGAACGGTCGGCATGGCCAACGGCCTGTGGACGGACGTCACGGGCGCCGAGTCGGGGCCCTTCCGGTTCCTGACCACGCCGTGGGGTGTCCTCCTCGCCGAGATCACGTACTTCACGCCCTTCGTGGTGCGTCCGCTCCTCGCCGCTTTCTCGCAGATGGAGACCGCGCAGCTGGAGGTCGCCTCCTCCCTCGGGGCGAAGCCGCTGCGCATCGTCCGGCGGGTGGTCCTGCCCGAGGCGCTGCCCGCGCTCGCCGCCGGCGGGAGCCTCGTCCTGGTCATGTGTCTGAACGAGTTCGGGATCGTCCTGTTCACCGGCGCCAAGGGCGTCACGACGCTCCCGATGCTCGTCTACGGCAAGGCGATCCTCGAGTCCGACTACGCCGCCGCCTGTGTCGTCGCCGTCGTCAACGTCGCGATCTCCGTGGGCCTCTACGGCCTCTACCGGGTGGTGAGCCGTCGTGCTGGTGCATAGCCGTACGGGCAGGTGGACGGTCTGGGCGCTCTTCGCGGTGCTCTTCGTGCCGCTCTTCGCCCTCCCGCTCCTCGTGATCGTGGCCGCCTCGTTCTCCACCAACTGGTCCGGGGCCTTCCCCTCCGGGCCGACGGCGGAGCACTACTCGGCCGCCGTGCGCGGAGAATCCCTCCAGGCACTGACCACCAGCCTGGTCACCGCGGTCACCGCGAGCCTGCTCGCGCTGGCCGTCGGCACCTGGGCCGCGCTCGCCGCGTCCGCCCTCCGCAGGAGGGGCAGGAGGGTCCTCGACGCGCTGTTCATGCTGCCGGTCGCGGTGCCCTCGGTCGTGGTCGGCCTCGCCGTCCTGGTCGCCTTCTCGCAGCCGCCCGTGCTCCTGAACGGCACGCGCTGGATCGTGATCCTGGCGCACACCATTCTTGTCACGGCGTTCGCCCATCAGTCGGTCTCGGCGGCCATCCTCCGTCTCGACCCGATGTACGAGCAGGCGGCGGCCAGCCTCGGCGCCCGCCCCTCGTACGTCCTGCTCCGGGTGAAGCTGCCGCTCCTGCTGCCGTCCCTCAACGCGGCCGCCGGGCTCTGCTTCGCCCTGTCCATGGGCGAGTTGAGCGCCACGATGATGCTCTACCCGCCGGACTGGCTGCCGCTCCCGGTGCTGATCTTCACGGCCACCGACCGCGGCTCCCTCTTCACCGGCTCGGCGCTCGCCGTGGTCCTGATGGCCGCGACCCTGCTCGTCCTGCTCGCCGTCTCCCGTATCCGAACCAAAGCGTCCTACCGCTGACTCACCCAGGAGAGAACGACGTTATGCGTACCCCGTCCATGTTCGTCAAGCCGATCGCCGCCGTCGTCGGCAGCCTCGCCCTCGCCGCCGGCCTCACCGCCTGCGGTGGCTCCTCCACCGCCTCCGACGAGAAGGTCGTCACGGTCTACAGCGCCGACGGCCTCAAGGGGGAGAAGGGCGACGGCTGGTACGACAAGGTCTTCGCCGACTTCGAGAAGCAGACCGGCATCAAGGTCGAGTACGTCGAGGGCGGTTCCGGCGAGATGGTGCAGCGCGCCGTCCGCGAGAAGAACAACACGCAGGCCGATGTCATCGTGACCCTGCCGCCCTTCATCCAGCAGGCCGACTCCAAGGGGCTGCTCCAGGCGTACACCCCGAAGGGCGCCGAGCAGGTCGACGGTGCCGACAAGGCCGACGACGGCAAGTGGACCTCCGTCGTCAACAACTACTTCGGCTTCATCCACAACAAGCAGCAGCTGAAGGAGGCCCCCAGGACCTGGGAGGAACTCCTCGACGCGAAGTACGAGAACAAGCTGCAGTACTCCACCCCCGGCGTCGCCGGTGACGGCACGGCGGTGGTCATCAAGGCGATGCACGACTTCGGCGGCCAGGAGCCGGCGATGGAGTACCTGAAGAAGCTCCAGGCCAACAACGTCGGCCCGTCCTCCTCCACCTCCAAGCTGGCCCCGAAGGTCGACAAGGGCGAGATCCTCGTCGCCAACGGCGATGTCCAGATGAACTTCGCCCAGTCCAAGTCCATGCCGAACCTCGCCATCTGGTTCCCGGCCAAGGACGGCGGCAAGCCCACCAGCTTCGCCCTGCCGTACGCCGCCGGCCTGGTGAACAAGGCCCCGCACAGCGAGAACGGCAAGAAGCTGCTCGACTTCATGCTGGGCGAGCAGGCCCAGCGCGAGGTGAGCGCGATCGGCGGCGGCTTCCCGGCCCGCAAGGACGTCAAGGCCACCGACGCCAACGCCATCGCGCTCGCGAAGCTGATGGAGGGCGTCGAGATCTTCGAGCCGGACTGGGCCGACATCGACAAGAACCTGACCGCCTACGTCGACGCCTGGAAGACGGCCACCGGAAGCTAGCCGCGGGCTTCCAAGAGTTCACCGCACGGACCCTGGAATCCCTCCGCATGTAGCGGAAAGATAACGGGTACGGACCAACGCCCCCGAGGAATCGGGGGCGTCGGCGTGTCCTCACCCCCTTCTACGGAGGATCCAGATGCCGATCACCGGCATGTCCACCGGCCCGTCCCGCCGTACCCTGCTCGCCGCCGCGGGCGTCGCGGCCGTCGCCGCCACGGGCGTGGCCACCGCGCCCGCCGCCCGCGCCGTCGCCCCCACGCTCCCGAACGGCACCAGCAAGGACAAGGTGCTCGTCGTCGGCATGGACGGCCTGCGGTACGACAGGATCGACGCGGCCAAGGCCCCGACCCTCAAGTCCCTGATGGCGAACGGCACGTACGGCCTGTCGCTGCTCTACGCCAACCCGATGGCCGCCACCTCCTCCGGCCCCGGCTGGTCGACCGTCTCCACCGGTGTCTGGCCCGACAAGCACGGCGTGAAGGACAACACCTTCGCCGGCAAGAACTACGCCAGGTACCCGGGCTTCCTGGCGCGGTTGAACCAGGTCCGCCCCGACCTCTCGCTCTTCGCGGCCGTCGACTGGCCCGAGCTCGACACGCACGGCACGGTGACCCCCGGCGCCGACGCCAAGCTCGTCCACGACAACGACTACGCCGTCAACGACAAGGTGATCACCGACACCACCGAGGACATCCTCCGGAACCAGAACCCGGACGTCCTCTTCGTCTACTTCGGCGAGACCGACGAGATCGCCCACACCTACGGCGCCAAGAGCACCAGGTACCTCGACGCCATCGACGTCCAGGACGGCTACCTCGGCAGGCTCCTCGCCGCGATCAAGGCCCGCCCGTCGTACGCCACCGAGCGCTGGACGGTCATCGTCACCACCGACCACGGCCACACCGACGCCGGCGGCCACGGCGGCTCCTCCATCGAGGAGCGCCGCACCTTCGTCCTCGCGCAGGGCCCCGGCATCGCCGCCGGAGCCCGCCCCATCGACACCCGCCTCGTCGACGTCGCCGCCACCGTCTTCCACCAGCTCGGCATCGCGCCCGACGCCTCCTGGGGCCTGGACGGCAAGCCGATCCAGCAGCGCTCCACCGACCCCTTCGACGCGCTGCAACCCTCCCTCGGCGGCCGCGTCGACGAGACCGGCATCCCCGCCGGAGTCCTCGGCTTCACCCACACCGCGCCCAGCGGCTGGTCCGTCATCAACAACGCCATGGGCACCGGCGGCATGACCGAGTGGCGCGGCTGGGCCTTCGCCACCGACGAGTTCTGGTCCCGCACGCAAGCCGGCCAGTCCCGCGAGCTCAACATCCGCTCCCGCGGCGTCTTCGCCGTTGCCGACTCCGACGAGTGGGCCGACAAGAGCTTCTCCGGTACGTACGACTCGACCCTGGTCACCCCCGCGTACAGCCTCTCGGGAGCCAGCCGCGTCACCCTGGACTTCACCACCTTCTACCGTCAGGAGGGCAGCCAGACCGCCCAGGTCCTGGCCTCCTTCAACGGCGGTACGCCGACCGTCGTCAAGAGCTACACCTCCGACGTGATCTCCCAGCCGCAGTCGCTCACCGTGAACGTCCCCACCGGGGCGTCCAGCGTGAGCTTCCGCTTTCGCTACACCGGTTCCAACAACTGGTACTGGGTGATCGACGGGGTCAAGATCGCCACTTCCTGATTAGTCTGGGGGCGTCGCCACAGCGCTGTCGCGGCGCCCCCGCACACCGCACGATTTCTGTACGGCAGGAGTCCCCGCACATGGCAGAGCGCAAGCCGATCGAATCCTGGCTCACCGACATGGACGGCGTCCTCATCCACGAGGGTGTCCCGATCCCCGGCGCCGACGCGTTCATCAAGAAGCTGCGGGAGACCGGGAAGCCCTTCCTGGTCCTCACGAACAACTCGATCTACACCGCCCGCGACCTGCACGCCCGACTCGCCCGCATGGGACTCGACGTGCCCGTGGAGAACATCTGGACCTCGGCGCTCGCCACCGCCCGGTTCCTCGACGACCAGCGCCCCGGCGGCACCGCCTATGTCATCGGCGAGGCCGGCCTGACCACCGCGCTGCACGACATCGGCTACGTCCTCACCGACCACGACCCCGACTACGTGGTCCTCGGTGAGACCCGGACGTACTCCTTCGAGGCCATGACCAAGGCCGTGCGGCTCATCAACGCAGGCGCCCGCTTCATCTGCACCAACCCCGACGAGACCGGCCCCTCCCTCGAAGGCCCGCTCCCGGCCACCGGCTCGGTCGCCGCGCTGATCACCAAGGCCACCGGCAAGGACCCGTACTTCGCCGGCAAGCCCAACCCGCTGATGATGCGCACCGGCCTCAACGCGATCGGCGCCCACTCCGAGTCCAGCGCCATGATCGGCGACCGGATGGACACCGACATCCTGGCCGGCCTGGAGGCGGGGATGCAGACCTTCCTGGTCCTCACCGGTCTGACGACGCATGCGGAGATCGACCGCTTCCCCTTCCGGCCCTCCAAGATCGTCGACTCGATCGCCGACCTCGTGGAGCGCGTGTAACCGCCGGTTCGGCCCCGGGGCGTGCCCCGGTCGGGCCCCTGCGGATGCGAAACGGCCGGAGCCGGGTGACCCTTCCACTACCAGGAGGTCACGATGCGTTCAGGTCCCATTGCTCTCCGTGCCGCAGGGGCGGCCGCCATCCTGGTACTGGCACCCACGGCCGGTACCGCCTTTGCCGGGGACGGCGTCAAGGTCACCGTCACCCCGTCCACCGTCAAGCCCGGCGCCGATGTCGACGTCCGCGTCCAGGGCTGCAAGGGCACCACCGGCGCCGCCCGGTCCCATGCGTTCGTCGCGAACGCCGAGCTCACGGGCCGTGACGGGGGCGACTACGCCCTCTTCGGCGACACCACGATCAAGTCGGGCCTCCAGAAGGGCACGTACAAGGTCAGCGTCACCTGCGACGGCCGGGAGCACCGGGACGTCGGCGTGGTCCACGTCGAGAAGCACAGGCCCGAGACGACCCACGAGGCCACGCTCGAGCCGACCCACCGGCCGACGTACCACCCGAGCCCCGTGGCCCCGGTCCGGGCCGGCGGCGGAGGCGCCGCCATGGCGGTTCCGGTACCCGCCGCGCCCGGTGTCGCGCAGACCACGACCGAGAGCGGCCTCGGCACCCCGTACACCCTCGTCGGCCTCGGTATGGCCGCGATCGCCGCGGTGGCCGTCGCCTTCCGCAGCGCGCGCCGCCGCCGCACGGGCGCGACGCCGGGCGCGGACTGACCGTGTCCGACGCGAGCCGTTCGGCCGGCAGCGGGCGGATGCTGACCGGTGTCGCCTGGGCCCTCCTGCTCGTCGGTCTCTGGCTCTGGGGCCGCGAGATCACCGAAGGGCCGGGCAGCAGCTCGGCACCGACCACCGGCGACATGGCCGCGGTCGGCCGTCCGCTCGGCGTCCCGCTGCCTCCGGCGCACCGCCCCCTGAGCCCCGCCGAGCCGCGCCGGGTCGAGATCCCCTCCCTCGGCATCGCCGCGCCCGTCGTCGGGCGCGGCCTGGACGCCGCGGGCGCGGTGGACCCGCCGCCGTTCGAGATGCCCCACTCGGTCGGCTGGTTCCGCACCGGCACCCGGCCCGGCGCCGAGGGCGCTGCGCTCTTCGTCGGCCATGTCGACACCGCGACCAGGCCCGCCGTCTTCTACGGCCTGAGCTCCGCCCGCCCCGGTGAGACCGTCAGGGTGACCCGGACCGACGGTACGGTCGCCGAGTTCACCATCGACGACGTCCAGGTCTTCCCCCGGGAGCGCTTCGACGCGCGGAAGGTGTACGGGCAGCGCCAGGCCGACCGGGCCGAGCTGCGCCTGATCACCTGCGGCGGCACCTTCGACCGCGAGGCCGGTGCCTACACGGCGAACGTCGTCGTCTCCGCGTACCTCACCGGCACGGGCAAGACCTGACACGCGCGCGCGAGGCCCTTCGCGGCGCGAGGCCCGTCGTAGGGCGAGGCCCGGGCAGAGGAGCGCCCGCCGCCGGCCCGGCCGACGGACCACGTCCCGCGCGCCCGACGGCCGGGCCGGTCCTCGACCGCGGGCGCACGGGCTGCGGGAGAAGCCCGGCGCCGCCGCGGGAGGTTCGGGTGCCGCAACTGTAGAACGGGCTTCCGGTCCCGGCCCAGACCTCCTTTGTGCCACGATTGTCCTGACCGGTTCCGTACGGTTCCGTACACCCAAGGGGGAGTGGATGTACGCACATCGCACCGGACGTGCCCGCCTGGCCTGCGCCGCGCCGCTGGCCGCGGCTCTGCTGCTGTCGGCCTGCACGTCGTCCGGCGGAGGCTCTCGGGACGGCGGGGACAAGGGCGCCGCACCACCGCGGTCGGGCACCCAGCAGCCCAAGGAGACGGACCCCTTCTGGGTCAACCCGCAGGGCAAGGCGGCCAGACAGCTCGCCGCGTACACGAAGGCGGGCCGCGCCGCGGACGCCGCACTCGTCGAGAAGATCGCCTCCCAGCCGGCCGGCGAATGGGTCGGCACGGACCGGCCCGAGGACGAGGCGAGGGCGCTGACCGAGGCCGCCCGACGGGCCGACCGGGAGGCGCTGCTCGTCCTTTACAACATCCCGCACCGCGACTGCGGCCAGCACTCCGCGGGCGGCGCGGCCGACGCAGGCGCCTACCGCGACTGGGTCGAGAAGGTCGCCCGGGGCATCGGGGAGCGGCGCGCCACCGTCGTCCTGGAGCCGGACGCGGTGATGCACATGGTCGACGGCTGCACCGAGCAGCAGTACCACGAGGAGCGGTACGAGCTTCTGAAAGGCGCCGTCCAGCGGCTGAAGCGCCAACCGGGCGTCACCGTCTACCTGGACGCGGGAAACGCCGGCTGGGGCAAGCCGGAGGAGATCTTCGAACCGCTGCGGCGCGCGGGCGTCGCGGACGCCGACGGCTTCGCGGTCAACGTCTCCAACTTCCAGACCACGGAGGCCAGTACGGGCTACGGCAAGCAGCTGTCGGACCGGATCGACGGCAAGCCCTTCGTCGTCGACACCAGCCGCAACGGCAACGGCCCCTACACCGAGGGCGATCCGCGGGAGAACTGGTGCAACCCGCCCGGCCGCGCGCTCGGCGAGCCCCCGACCGTCCGCACCGCGGACCCGCGGGTCAAGGCGTATCTGTGGATCAAGCGGCCGGGGGAGTCGGACGGCGACTGCAAGGGCGGTCCGAAGGCGGGGGAGTGGTTCGAGCAGTACGCGCTCGACCTGGCCCGTGGCGCCGAGTAGGACCGGTCAGGGCACCTCCACCCAGCGGGCTTCGGAGGGGGTGCCCCGCGCGTCCGTCACGAAGAGCATGTACCAGCCGGAGGGGACAAGCGAGCGGTTCTTCGGCACCCCGAGTTCCACCCGGCCGGCGGTCTTCTTGAGCGTCAGGGCGATCGTGCGCTGGTCGACGTCGGTGACATGGGTGACGGCGCTCGGCCGGATCAGCTTCGCGGAGGTGATCTCCGCGGACCGCTCCGTACGGAACACCCCGGTGGTCCCCCGGGCGATCCTGCGCGGGCCTTCGCCGAGTTCGGGCCGGCCGCCGTCCCGGTAGAGGTAGGGCGGGGTCCAGAGCTCGATGCGCTGCTCGAAGACGCCCGGCCGGGTGTTCGCCGGGTCGGAGAAGAGCGAGTCCGAGCCGAAGATCATGACCCGGCCGTCGGGGAGCAGCAGCGAGCCCGAATGGTAGTTGCGGCCCACCCTCGGGTCGGCGACGCGCTTGTACGTGCCGCTCCTCGGGTCGTACGTCCGGGCCTGGAGGATGTCGGAACCGCCGCGCCCCCGGTAGTCCTCCGAGCCGCCCGTGACGAACACGGTGTCGTCGGGGAGCAGCGAGGCGCTGGGGTAGCGGGTGCCCTTCTCCAGGGCGGCGCCGTCACGGAAGCGCGGGTCGGCCGCCTTGAGGTCCACGAGCCGGGTCCTGGCGCTGGCCTTGTCGGACTCGCCGACCCCGCCGCCGCCGATCACCATGAAGCGCTGGTCCTGGGCGGGCGGCAGCATCACCGTCGCGGAGGTCTCCATGCGGTCGGGGTCGCTCAGCCCGGGGACCTTGGTGAAGGTGTTCGTCTCCAGGTCCCAGATCCCGGGGTCGCGCCCGACGTCGGCGGGGCCGTAGCCGGCGTTCGAACCCGAGTAGAAGAGCTTCCCGTTCGCCATCAGGAAGATCGCCGGGTAGGTCGGGAAGCGCCGCTCGATCCCGGTGTACGTCCACTTCTTCGTCTCCGGGTCGTAGATCTCGTCCTTGCCGGGCACGATCTGCCCGATCTCGTCCAGCCCGGAGAGGGCGAGGACCCGCCCGTCCTTCAGCGTGGTGAGCGTGGGGTACCAGCGGGCCTCGTTCATCGGGTCGACGGTCACGTACTTCTCGGCGACGGGATCGAACTCGTAGGCCTCCCTGATCCCCTGGAAGTCCTTCTTGTCCAGGGCGAGTTTCTGCGCGATGCCGTACACGTTGCGGGCGTCGGATCCCTTCATGCCGGCCACCCGGTAGTTGTCCTCGGTGCCGGTCTCGTACGCCTTCCCGGACCGCTCGGCCTCGACGTAGATCCGGCCGAGGCCGGGGGTGTTGTGGAGGAACCGCCCGGTGTTCCTGTCGAAGACCTTGGTGGCCCGCTCGACCAGGACCGGGTCCTTGGAGACGAAGGTCCTGCCGTTCGCCTTCCCGGTGAAGCGGGTGCCGGCCGGCAGGATGATCGGCTTGTCCGGGTCCTCGTTGTGGACGATCATCAGGCCGCCGGCCTTGGTGACATCGCCCTCCAGCTTCTCGTACCGCTTCGTGCCGCCCGCCACCAGCAGCTTCCCGTCCGGGAGTTGGGTGTGCCCGGCGCAGAACATGTCCTTCGGGGTCGGGATCTTCTTGAAGATCCCGGTCTTCGGATCCCACAGCACCGACTCGAACTTCTTCGCGTCGAAGTTCTTCTGGTTGTTCCCCGAGCCGGCGATCAGCAGCACCTTGCCGGTGTGCAGCAGGGCCGCGTGGATGGCGTTGACCCGGAAGTCGGCGGGCACGTCGAGAAAGTCCCAGCGCCCGTTCGCCGCCTTGTACTCGGGCCGGTCGATCGCGTACTCGTGGTACCGCTCCGAGCCGAACCGCCACAGCGCCGGCCCGTTCATCCCGGCGACCGCGACGATCACGGCCGCCCCGATCGCCACCCGTCGGAACCGGTTGCGACGCGCGTTGGCGATCATTCGTTACGCCCTCCCAGCGCGCTCTCCATGGGCTGCTGCGGGGACTCCGCCCAGCGGGGCCGCTGTGCCGGTACGTGGACGGGTGCGGCCGGCGCCTCGGCGCGCCGCCGCCGCTCCGCGCGGATGCCGTACCGCCAGGCCAGGATCGGCGCGGCCGTGATCAGCAGCGCCAGCGAGGCCCAGGTGATCATCGCGGGGTGGTCGTGCCCGAAGACGAACGAGGAGGCGAGCGAGCCCCCGAAGACGACGATGAAGAAGAGATGGATCCGGAAGGTGCCGAAGAGGGTGTCCGGGCTGGAGGAGTCGCCCTTGGGCGTCACCACGAAGGAACTCTTGCGACGCAGCACCGCGTCCATCAGCGAGCGGGCGTAGATCGGTGCGGAGAGCGCGGACATCGCCATGCCGGCCAGGCCGCCGGACCCCTCGGGCTCGTGCGGGGAGACGTTGTGGCGCCGGTTCCAGATGTAGAGCCCGATCTGGAGCGCGGAGGCGTTGCCGTACAGCATCATCCACATCGCCGGGTCGATCTGGACGCCTGAGGCGCCCATGCCCAGGAAGAGCGCGCAGCTCAGCGCGGCCAGGATCCAGTTCAGTGCCGACATCGGATAGAAGATGATCATCATCGTGTAGTTGAAGAGCTTGCCGGGCGGCAGCGTCCCGAAGCCCTTCCAGTACTGCTTGAGGATCGTCTCGTACGTGCCACGGGACCAGCGCAGCTGCTGGGTGAAGAAGTCGGTCCAGGCGGTCGGGCCCTCGCCGACGGCGAGCACGTCGGGCGTGTACACCGAGCGCCACTTGCGGCCCGTGGCGGGATTGCGGTGCCGGTGCATCTCGAAGCCGGTCGCCATGTCCTCCGTGATCGAGTCGTACAGCCCGCCGATCTGCTTGAGCGCCCGGATCCGTACGGCGTTGGAGGTGCCGACGAACATCGGTGCGCCGTAGCGGTTGCCGGCGCGCTGGATCAGGGCGTGGAAGAGGAACTGCTGGGACTCTGCGGCCTTGGTGACGAAGGTGTCGTAGTTGCCGTAGACCTGCGGTCCGATGACGAAGCCGACGTCCGGGTCGCGGAACCAACCCAGCATCCGCTCCAGGTAGTTGGGGAGCGGGACGTGGTCGGTGTCGACGGAGGCGAAGAAGTCGTAGTCGTCGCCGTGCGCCTGCAGCCAGGCGTTGTAGTTGCCGTGCTTGGTCTTCGCGCGGTGCGGCCCCTCGGACTGGTTCCAGGCGGGGACCCCCTTGCGGGTGAAGTGGCGCACGCCGAGCCGGGCGCAGACCGCCTTGACCTCGGGGTCGTCCCCCTCGTCGAGCAGCCAGACGTGCATGGGTCCGCGGTGGCGGATCTTCACGGCCGCGCGGAGGGTCTTCGTCACCATGGCGAGCGGTTCCTTGCCGGGGACGAAGGAGGTGAGGAACGCGACCCGGGTGCCCGCCTCCGGGACCACGGGGACGGGGTCGCGGGCGACCAGGGTCGCGTGCGCGTTCGACAGGACGTTCATGGTGCGGAAGAGCTCGATCAGGCCGATCGACACCAGCATCACGATGTCGAGGGCGCGGAGCAGGTCGTCGTCGAGGTTCGGATCCCGCTCGGTCCAGTGCTGAGGCTGCATCAGCCAGACGAACAGGCCCAGCGACACGAGCGGCGCGGCGCCGAGCAGGAGCGCGGCGCGCAGCCGGTGCGGCTCCTGGGAGAGCAGGGAGCGGTAGCGCACCCGGTAGGGCAGGCTCGGATCGGGCTCGGTCAGTGGCCCGGCGAGCCGGCTGTAGTGCTCGTAGTCGTAGCGTGGCATTGTCGTCACGGAACGGAGCCGAGTACCCCCGGCGGGCGTCCATGCAGACGTCATGAGTCCATCCCCCCGTGCGCGGTCACGGGCGGGGCCCCCACCCCGCACTCGACGCGACCATGCGTGCCCCCAACCCCCCAGGGACCAAGCCAGAGTCCACGACCCCGCTTCTTGATCGCAAGGGCGAAACAAGCTGTTTACCGCCCAAAGTCGGGCGCTCTGGTTCTGCTGTGACGAAAGGGATGACGCGGGCTCATGAGACGACCGAGGCCCCCTCACCGATGGTGAGGGGGCCTCGACTCTGCGTGCGCCGCCAGGGACTCGAACCCCGGACCCGCTGATTAAGAGTCAGCTGCTCTAACCAACTGAGCTAGCGGCGCCTGCTGACCTGCGTAACTCTACCCGACGTCCGGGGGTGGTTCCGACCATTACCGGTCGCTCCCGGCCTGTCGGATGGTCGTATCAGGCCTTCGATCCGTCAAAATGCGATTTGTCCGGACAGTTGAGACACTGGCGCCCGTGCACCAGCGCCTAAAGATCTTGACGAGTGTGGAGGGGAATCGCATGAGCCTTCCGGTCTTCGAGGAGTTCGAGCCCGCGGCCGACTGCGGCTGCGCGGGCTGCGCCAGGCAGCGGCGCGATCGTGCCCTTGGTCTGCCCGTACGCGCGGGCGGCCACCCGGCGGCGCACGGCGCGCGCCGCGCGCTGGTCCTGGTGACGGCGGCGGGGGTGGCCCTGGGGGGAGGGGGTGCGCTGGCGACGGACGCGGGGGCGGCGGGTCTCGTGCTCGATGCGGCGGGCGGGCAGGCGGGCCTCGCGACGGAAAGGGCGTCGGCGCCGGGGCCCGACACACCCCAGGGCGGTGCGGGCCCGCTGCACGGCGGAGCGCACGGGCCCGGTCCCGGCTCGGATCCTGGCGCCGGTCCGCAGCCCCCGCCGGGCGGTACCCCGACGACAGGTCAGGTCACCCCCCAGTCGCTGCGGAAGACCACCCGCGCCGAGATCATCAACCGCGCCAAGCGATGGGTGAGCGCACAGGTCCCGTACTCGATGGAGAAGTACTGGTCCGACGGCTACCGCCAGGACTGCTCGGGCTACATCTCCATGGCGTGGAACCTGCGCGGCAACGAGTGGACCGGCAGCCTGGACGCCTTCGCCGAGCGGATCGACCGTACGGATCTCCAGCCCGGCGACATCCTCCTCTTCCACAACCCGGCCGATCCGACGAGGGGCTCCCACGTCACGATCTTCGGCGGATGGACGGACTACACCCACACGTCCTACATCGCGTACGAGCAGACCAAGCCGCGCACGCGCCGGCAGGCCACGCCGCTCGCGTACTGGGTCAACGCGGACCGCTATGTGGCCTACCGCTACAAGGGCGTCGTCGGTAGCGGCGGTGGTGGCGTGTCCGCGACCGCGGCGCCCCGCCCGGCCGCCGGCGCCGCCGCGACCGCGGCCCCGTACCCGGGCGCGGCGATGTTCGGCCCCGGCGCGAACAACGCGCACGTCACCCGGCTGGGGCGGCTGCTGATCGCGCGGGGCGCCAAGCAGTACTACCGCCAGGGCGCCGGTCCGCGCTGGGGCGAGGCGGACCGCAGGGCGACCCAGGCGTTCCAGCGGGCGCAGGGCTGGAAGGGCAAGGCGGCGGACGGGCTGCCGGGGCCGCAGACCTGGCGACTCCTGGTGTCCGGTCAGGGCCGGAGCATCGGCGGTTCGAGTGGTTCGGACGGTCCGAGCGCACATGCGCAGGGGTTCCCCGGGCGTGGCTCCTTCCGTCCGGGCCAATCCAACGCATATGTGGAGAAGCTGGGCAAGCAGCTGGTGAAGCGGGGCTACGGCAAGCACTACCTGTCGGGTCCCGGTCCGCGCTGGGGCGAGGCGGACCGTCGCAATGTCGAGGCGTTCCAGCGGGCACAGGGATGGCGCGGCGGCGCGGCCGACGGCTACCCGGGCCCGGAGACCTGGCGGCGCCTGTTCCGATGACCCCGAGAACATGAGGTGGATCCCAATGACCCGTTCGACCCCAAACCCCGACTCGGGCGCGGCGGCGAGCCGCGACGCGGCCCGGTCGGCGATCCGCCTGACGGACGAGACGCGCCCGCCGAGACGGCACGCGCCGGAGCCCTCCCGCAACGGCCCGACGCCGGGGGCGGGCGGGGGCGGTGACGGTTCCGCCGCGGCGCCGGACGGGGGCGGTTCCGCTGCCTCGCCCTCGGCGGTCGAGGCACGGACGAACGCCGGGCCGGCCCCGACGCCCGCATCCGCGACCGGGGACCCCGGGAGTTCGGAGAACGGGACGGCGGGGGGCGGAGCCGCGAACGCGTCGACGACGTTCGACGGCGCGGTGGGCGCGGGCCCGGACAACCGCCCCGACGGGCCGACGACGGCGGGCGGCTCGGAGGCGAGCCCCGGAGTGTCGGGCGCCGCCGTCGTCGACGGTGGCGCGGCGGGGGCCGGCGCGGAGGCCCGGCCCGGCGCTTCGGCGACCCCGTCGGGCGGGCCGACGACGGCGAGTGCCATGGACGCGCGCTCCGGCGTGTCGGCTGCCGCCGCTGGTGCGGCGGACGTCGACCCGGGGAAGCAGCCCGGCTCTCCGGCCGTCGCGGCGGGTGCCCCGCACGCGTCGTCCGGTGCGGACAACGGCCTCGGCTCGCCTACGGCTTCGGCGACCTCGCCCGGCGGCGCGGCGGGCGTCGGTCCGGAGAATCGGCCCGGTGCTTCGGCCGCCCCGGGCGCGTCGTCCGGCGCTTCGGCGTCCTCGCCGGTCGCGTCGTCGGCGGCGGGTGGGTCGGGCGCGGGCTCCGGGGTGTCGGCTGCTGCCGCTGGCGCGGCGGGGGTTGGTCCCGCCGCCTCGGCGACCCCGTCGGTCGCGTCGGCGGCTGGTGGGTCGGCCGCTGCCGGTGGTGCGGCGGGCGTCGGTCCGGAGAATCGGCCCGGTGCTTCGGCCGTCCCGGGCGCGTCGTCCGGTGCTTCGGTGGCCTCGTCGGTT
>NZ_JBHTTQ010000006.1:0-53461 GCF_042794475.1 Streptomyces sp. NPDC056527 | reverse complement strand
GCTGCCGGTGGTGCGGCGGGCGTCGGTCCGGAGAATCGGCCCGGTGCTTCGGCCGTCCCGGGCGCGTCGTCCGGTGCTTCGGTGGCCTCGTCGGTCGCGTCGGCGGCGGCGGGTGGGTCGGAGGCGCGCTCTGGTGTGTCGGCTGCTCCCGGTGGCGCGGCAACGGTCGGTCCCGCCGCCTCGGCGACCCCGTCGGTCGCGTCGGCGGCGGCCGGTGGCCGGGACGCGCGCTCCGGCGTGGCGGGTGTCGCCGGTGGTGCGGCAACGGTCGGTTCGGGCGTGCGGTCCGGTTCTCCCGTCGGCTCGGATGGGCTCGGTGGGTCGGGGGCCGGGCCTGACGTGCCTGCCGATTGGCCTGGTTCGCCGTGGGCTTCGGCGGGTTCGGTGACTCCGTCGGGCGGTCCGCAGGCGCCCTCCGGTGCTGTCGGGACCGGTCAGGATGCCCGGGCCGGATCGCCCGGCGCACCCGCCGTGGCAGGTGGATCGGACGGGCGGCCCGCCGCCCCGGCACTCCCCGGTGCAACGGCCGGGTCCGGCCAGGACAAGCGGGCCGGTTCGCCCGGCGCGTCGCCGACCGCGGCCGGTGGCTCGGGCCCGCGCCCCGGCGTGTCGGCGGGCAACGGGCCCGGTTTCCCCGCCGCTTCGGGTTCGGTGAACCCGTCCGGTACGCCGGTCGCGGCGAAGGGCCCGGGCGCCCGGCCTGCCGAGGCGGCGGCCCGCTCGGACAACCGGCCCGGTTCGTCCACCGCGCCCGGCAAGCACCCCGGCGCAGCCGGGCACGTGGACGAGATGCGGCGGATCATCGGGGCGGCCGAAGTCGGTGTGATCGCCGTGCCCGTCGCCGCCGAGGCGCCCGCCGCGGTCGCGGCCGCGGCGCCCCGGATCGGCGGGCGGCGCAAGACCGTGATCGGGGCCGAGACCACCGGGTCGATCCCCGTGCACCTGCTCTTCCGGGACGAGCCCGAGCCGGACGACGACGGCGGGCCCGCCACCATCGCCATGGCACCTCCCGTCGTGGCCAAGGCCGTCATCCCCGCCCCCGCCCGCCCCGAGCCCGCCCGCCCCGCCCCCACCGCCGACCCCAAGCTCGTCGAGCGCGACGGCGCCGTCCTTCCCGGGTGGCTGGGGGTCGTCGGCGGCCTCCTCGCACTCGCCGGGTGCGCGGCCGTCCTGTGGTGGGCCGGGGCCGTGCCCGGGGAGCTGGCCCGGATGCTCCGGGTGACCCCGCGTCCGTACCACGGCATCCACCTCGGACAGTGGGCCCTGCTCGCCCTCGGCGTGCTGGCCGTCCTCTTCACCCTCGGCGGTCTCGGCCGCGGCCGCGTCGGCTACGCCTGGGTCCTCACCCTCTTCGGCGACTACCGCGGCAGCGTCCGCCGTACCGGTCTCGTCTGGGTCAGCCCTCTGCTCCTCCGCCGCCGCGTCGACGTCCGCCTCCGCCACTGGCGCAGCGAGCCGCTCTCCGCGGTGGACGCCAAGGGCACGGCGCTCCGCGTCGTCGTCCTCGTCGTCTGGCGCATCCGCGACACCGTCCGCGCCGCCCTCGGGGTCGACGGCCACGAGGAGTACCTGCGCGAGCAGGTCGAGGCCGCGATGGCACGGGTCCTGTCCCAGCTCCCGGCGGACGCCTTCCACGAGGACGCCCCGACCCTGCGCGACGCGGAGGCCGTCGGCGAGGCCCTGACCCGGATGCTCTCCGCGGAGTGCGCCCCGGTGGGCATCGACGTGTTCTCGGCGCAGCCGACCCGCATCGAGTACGCCCCCGAGGTCGCCGCCGCGATGCAGCGCCGGCGGATCGCCGCGATCGACGCCAAGCACCGGGACAGCGTGCTGACCTCCGTCGTGGACGCGGTGGACGACGTGGTCCACCGGCTGACCACGCGTGGTCTGGTCGAGCTGGACGACTACGAGCGCAAGGCGCTGGTCAAGGACCTGACGGTGGCGTTCTACACCGGCCGTACCGGTCCGGTGGAAGGCGCGTGATTGGTATGGACATGTTCAAGTTCCGTCAATACCTTGGTACTTGGTCTAGACCGGAATAGGTTCTACCGCACGCGTGCACCACGGGTCACCGAACTCCCCCACGTTCACCTGGAGTGACACATGCGCAAAAAGATAGGCGTGGCGGCGGTGGCGCTCGGCGTCGCCGGCGCCTCCCTCTTCGCCACGAGCAGCGCCAGCAGCCACGGCTACACCGACTCCCCGATCAGCCGCCAGAAGCTCTGCGCCAACGGCACCGTGACGAACTGCGGAAACATCCAGTGGGAGCCGCAGTCCGTCGAGGGCCCCAAGGGCTTCCCCGCCGCCGGTCCCGCCGACGGAAAGATCTGTTCCGCCGGTCTCACGCAGTTCGCCCAGCTCGACGACCCGCGTGGTGGCGCCTGGCCCACCACGAGGGTCACGGCGGGTCAGAGCTACAGCTTCCGCTGGCAGTTCACCGCCCGTCACAGCACCACCGACTTCAAGTACTACATCACCAAGAACGGCTGGAACGGCACCCAGAGGCTCACGCGGGCCGCGCTCGACCCGCAGCCCTTCCTCACCGTCCCGTACAACAACCAGCAGCCGCCGGCCACGCTCTCGCACTCCGGGACCATCCCGGCGGGCAAGACCGGCAGGCATGTGATCCTGGCGGTGTGGACGATCGCGGACACCGCGAACGCCTTCTACGCCTGCTCGGATGTTCAGTTCTGACGGTTAGTCAGTTATCGTCCGGCGTATGACCGTGGCGGAGCTCGTACAGCGTCAATGGGGCGATCACAGGGTCGGACTGAGGAGCCACGAGACGGTCCTCACCCATCACCAGGTCGCCGCCGGCGCCGCCGCACGGGCCGCACTGCTCGTCGATCTGCTGCCCCGAGGTGCTGAGCCGCACCTCGGGGTGCTCCTCGACAACACGCCGGAATTCCCGCTCTGGCTGAGCGCGGCGGCCCTCGCCGGGGCCGCCGTCGCCGGCATCAACCCCACCCGCCGGGGGGCCGAACTGGCCCGCGACATCGCCCACACCGACTGCCGTGTCCTGGTCACCCAGCGCGCGTACCTTCCCCTGCTCGACGGGCTCCCCCTGCCGGGCGTACGGGTGCTGGTGACCGACACCGACGCGTACCGCGCACTCCTCACGCCCTTCGAGGGCGCGAAGCCGGGCGAGGCCGTGGCCCGCCCGGTGCGCCCCGACAGCCGGCTGCTCCTCTACTTCACCTCCGGCTCGACCGGCGCTCCCAAGGCGGCGATCTGCAGCCAGGGCCGCCTCGCCGCCGCGGGTGCCTCGCTCGTCTCCCAGTTCCGGCTTCGGCCC
The DNA here is from genome assembly GCF_042794475.1 of Streptomyces sp. NPDC056527. Classification (NCBI taxonomy): domain Bacteria; kingdom Bacillati; phylum Actinomycetota; class Actinomycetes; order Kitasatosporales; family Streptomycetaceae; genus Streptomyces; species Streptomyces sp. NPDC056527. Next base: position 50,166 of record NZ_JBHTTQ010000006.1, on the reverse strand, counting down.
GAGGACGTGCACTACATCTGCATGCCGATGTTCCACGGCAACGCGGTCATCGCGGACTGGGCCCCGGCGCTCGCCACCGGCGCGGGCGTGGCACTGCGCGACCGGTTCTCGGCCTCCCGCTTCCTGCCGGACGTCCAGGAGTTCGGCGCGACGTACTTCACCTATGTGGGACGGGCGGTGCAGTACCTGCTCGCCACACCGCCGCGCCCCGACGACCGCGAGCACCGGCTGCGCCTCGGCTTCGGTACGGAGGCGGGGGCGGTGGACGCGGCCCGCTTCCAGGAGCGGTTCGGGGTCGGACTCGTGGAGGGGTACGGCTCCTCCGAGGGCGGCGCGGCGATCCAGCGCACCCCGGACACCCCGACCGGGGCCATCGGCAGGGCGGCGCCGGGGGACGACCTGGTGGTGGTGGATCCGGCGACCGGTGAGGAGTGCGAGACCGCCGCCCTCTCGCCCGAAGGCCGGCTCCTCAACGCCTCCGCGGCCATCGGCGAACTGGTCAACCGCGGCCGGAACCCCTTCGAGGGCTACTGGCGCAACCCCGAGGCGGAGTCGGCGCGGCTGCGCGGAGGCTGGTACTGGACCGGCGACCTCTTCTACCGGGACACCGACGGCTTCCTCTACTTCGCGGGGCGGACCGACGACCGGCTGCGCGTCGACAGCGAGAACCTCGCCGCGGCCGTGATCGAGCGGATCCTCTCCCGCTGGGACCGCGCCGCCGGCGTCGCCGTCTACGCGATACCCGACCCGGTCGCGGGGGACCAGGTGATGACCGCGATCGCCCTGCGCGAGGACACCGCCTTCGACCCGGCCGCCTTCCAGGAGTTCCTCGCCGCCCAGCCGGACCTGGGCACCAAGATGCCGCCGCGGTTCGTACGCCTGGTCCCCGAGCTGCCCCTGACGGCCACGAACAAGATCCACCGCGTGGCGCTGCGCCGGGACGCCTTCCTCTGCGAGGACCCGGTCTGGTGGCGCCCGGAGGCGGGGAGCCCGTACGAGCCGCTGACGCCGGAGGCGGTCACCGCCCTCCACACCGCGTACGCCCGCCACGGCCGTTCACCCCGAGGCCCCGGCGTCCCGGGGTAGGGCCAGGCATACCCCCGTACACCCGCCAGACCGATGGTCCCGCGCGCCGACCGGCCCCTACCGTGGGGGCCATGGAGCCCCGAACCCCCTGGCAGGCCCTCACCCGGCCCCGATTCCCGCGCGGCGACTGGCCCTGGCGGTCCGCCGGCTACCTCGCCACCGGGGTGATCACCGGCGCGGCCGCCCTGCTGGTCCTGCTCGTCCTCGTCCTCTTCTCCTTCGTGCTCGTCGGGCTCCCGCTCCTCCTCCTGACCGGGGTCGCCCTCGGCGGCATCGAGCGCCGCCGGCTGCGGCTCGTCGACCTCGACCCGACCGTCGATCCGCACCGGGTCCCCGACAGCCCCGGCCTCGCCGCCTGGCTCCGCGTACGGGTCAGGGAACAGGCCACCTGGCGGGAGCTCGCGTACGCCGTCCTGCACGCCACCGTCCTGTGGCCGCTCGACCTGATCGTCCTCGCCGTCGCCCTCGGCCTGCCCGCCGCACTGATCAGCGCACCCCTCCAGTTCGCCGCCGACGGAGAGGAGGCCAAGGTCGTCAAGGCGTACCTGGTCACCTCCTATCCGCAGGCGTTCGCCGCCGCGCTCCTCGGAGCGGTACTCCTCGTCGCCCTCCTCTATCCGCTCGCCGCCCTCGCCGGAGCCCGTGCCGCCCTGAGCCGCGCCCTGCTCGCCCCCCGCGAGGCCGAGCTGAGGGACCGGATCGGCGAGGTCACCGCCTCCCGGGCCCGGCTCGTCGACGCCTTCGAGGCCGAGCGGCGCCGGATCGAGCGCGATCTCCACGACGGCGCGCAGCAACGCCTGGTCGCCCTCACGATGACGCTGGGCCTCGCCCGTCTCGACGCTCCGCCGGGACCGCTCGCCGACCAGCTCACCCAGGCCCACGCGGAGGCCGGCCGGGTCCTGACCGAGCTGCGCGAACTCATCCACGGCATCCACCCGCAGGTGCTCGCCGACTACGGCCTCGGCGCGGCCCTCACCGATGCCGCCGACCGCTCCGCCGTCCCCGTCGACACCGACGTCGACCTGCCCCGGCTGCCCACCGCCGTGGAGAGCGCCGGCTACTTCGCCGTCTGCGAGGCCCTCGCCAACATCGGCAAGCACAGCGGCGCCACCGCGGCCCGGATCACCGCGCGCCACGCCTCCCGGCACCTCCGGATCGACATCGAGGACGACGGACGGGGAGGCGCGGACCCGGATCGGGGAAGCGGCCTCACCGGTCTCGCCGACCGGCTCGCCGTCCTCGATGGCACACTGACGATCATCAGCCCGGCCGGCGGCCCGACCCTCCTGCGAGTGGAGATCCCTTGTCCCGCACAGCCCGATCGCTCCGCGTCGTCCTCGCCGAGGACAGCGTCCTCCTCCGCGAAGGGCTGATCGGGCTGCTCGCCCGCTTCGGCCACGAGGTCGTCGCCGCGGTCGGTGACGCCGACGGACTGCACGCGGCCGTCACCGAGCACGACCCGGACATCGTGGTCACGGACGTCCGGATGCCGCCCGGCTTCCAGGACGAGGGGCTGCGCGCCGCGGTCGCCCTGCGGGTCGACCGCCCCGGTCTGCCCGTCCTCGTCCTGAGCCAGTACGTGCAGCGGACCTACGCCGCCGACCTCCTGGACGCGGGCGACGGCACCGGTGTCGGCTACCTCCTCAAGGACAGGGTCGGCCAGGTCGAGGAGTTCCTGGACGCCCTCACCCGGGTCGCGGAGGGCGGCACGGTCGTGGACCCCGAGGTCGTACGGCAGCTGCTGCGCCGCCATCGCGATCCGCTGGCGGCGCTGACCCCGCGCGAGCGGGAGGTCCTGGCGCTGGTCGCCGAGGGGCACTCGAACGGGGAGATCGCCCGCCGGCTCGTCGTCACGGAGGCGGCCGTCGGCAAACACATCGGCAACATCCTGGGGAAGCTGGACCTGCCGCCCGCCGAGGACACCCACCGCCGGGTCCTCGCCGTCCTCACCTATCTGCGGGCCTGACCGGTCCCGGGCACACGAAGAAGCCCCCCGCTTGCGCGAGGGGCTTCTTCCGTCTGTGCGCCGCCAGGGACTCGAACCCCGGACCCGCTGATTAAGAGTCAGCTGCTCTAACCAACTGAGCTAGCGGCGCCTGCTGACAGAGAAAATACTACCTGGTCCTCAGGGGTGGTTCCGACCACCACCTCCGAGGACCGGGTCGCGTGTCTCAGATCGCCAGCGAGAGCACCACGGGAGCCGCCCTGCGGTTCAGGGTGTCCGCCGCCGAGCGCAGTCGGTGGGCGTGCTCGATGGGAAGGGAGAGCGCCAGGCAGCCCACGGCCGCACCGGCCGTCAGCGGAACCGCCGCGCAGACCGTGCCCACGGCGTACTCCTGGAGGTCGAGCACCGGGACCGTCGGCGGCTGGCTGTCCAGCTTGGAGAAGAGCACCTTCTCGTTGGTGATCGTCCGGGAGGTGAGCCGGGCGATCTTGTGGCGCGAGAGGTGGTCCCGGCGGCCGTTCTGGTCCAGCTGGGTCAGCAGGCACTTGCCGACCGCGCTGGCGTGGGCGGCCGAGCGGAAGTCCACCCACTCGTTGACCGCGGGCGTGCGCGGGCCGGCGGCGAACTGGGTGATCTTCACCTCGCCGTCGATGTACCGGCTGATGTAGACCGCGGCGCCGACGGAGTCGCGCAGCTCGGTCAGCGTCTCCTGGAGCTTGCCCTCCAGCGCCTCGCGGCGGGTGAGACCGGAGCCCAGGAGGACCAGCGAATCGCCGATCACATAGGCGCCGTCGGCGACCTGCTCGACATACCCCTCACGGCGGAGCATCAGCAGCAGGGAGGACAGATGGGCGACGGGCAGACCGGTCTCACGAGCGATCTGGACGTCCGTCACCCCGCCACCGTGCCGTGAGACCGTCTCAAGGACGCGCAGGGCGTATTGCACCGAGTGGAACGGCGCGGTGGGCTCGGGCTTCAGCGCCACGGTTTCCCCCTACCAGGTTGTGACCGCAAGCTTCCGTACCACGATAGCCGCCAAGGCCCCTTTTCGGGGCGGCTGTTGGCGAGAATAGTGCGGCGCCCCAGCGTCATACGCTGGGGCGCACCACCCTGGCATATGCCAGAGTCAAAGCTGTACCGCAGAGTCTGAGGTCAGAGCACCGCGCCGAGAAACTCGCGAGTACGCGGATGCTCGGGATCCGAGAAGATTTTTTCTGGCGAACCGGACTCGATCACCCTTCCCGCGTCGAACATCAGGACTTCGTCCGAGATGTCCCGGGCGAAGTTCATCTCGTGCGTCACACAGATCATGGTGATGTCCGTCGACTCGGCGATCTCCCGGAGCAGATCCAGCACTCCCGCCACGAGCTCCGGGTCGAGGGCCGAGGTCACCTCGTCCAGCAGCAGCACCTTCGGCTCCATCGCCAACGCCCGTGCGATGGCGACCCGCTGCTGCTGGCCACCGGACAGCTGCGCGGGCCTGGCCTCGCACTTGTCGGCCAGGCCGACCATGTCGAGCAGTTCGCGCCCGCGCGCCTCCGCCTCCTCGCGGCTCTTCCCGAGGACCCGGACGGGAGCCTCGGTGATGTTGCGCAGAACGTCCATGTGAGGGAAGAGGTTGAAGTGCTGGAAGACCATTCCGATCTTCTTCCGCGCCTCGCGCCGGTGCTTCTCGTCGGCCGGATGCAGCGTTCCGCCGTTGACCCGAATGGTGCCCTTGTCGGGTTTCTCCAGGGTCATCAGGAGCCGCAGGATCGTCGTCTTTCCGGAACCGGAGGGTCCGATCAGCGTGACGTGCTTGCCGGGGCGGACGGAGAAATCGAGTTCGTCGAGAACCGTCTGGTCGCCGAAGCGCTTGGTGACGTTCTCGAAGCGAATGAGGGCATTCTCGGAATCAGTGGACAAGGCGGCGCTCCAGAGTGCGGACGAGAAGAGAAGCGGGATACGCGATCAGGACAAAGGCCACACCGATCACCGTGAGCGGCTCGGTGTACTGGAAGGTGGCCGCCGATTCCAGCCGGGACTGCTGGAGCAGCTCCAGCACGCTGATACCGGCCAGCAGCGGGGTGTCCTTCAGCATCGCGATGACGTAGTTGCCGAGCGCGGGCGCGATCCGGCGCAGGGCCTGCGGAAGGATCACCGTCAGCCAGGTCCGGTGGCGCGGCAGGCTGAGCGCCTTCGCCGCCTCCCACTGCCCCACGGGCACGGCGTCGATACCGGCCCGGTAGACCTGCGCGGTGTACGTCGAGTAGTGCAGCCCGATCGCGAGCGTGCCGGTGGTCAGGGCGGAGAACTGGACGCCCCACTCCGGCAGTACGAAGAAGAGGAAGAAGAGCTGCACGAGCAGCGGTGTGGTGCGGACGAACTCGGTGACGGCGTGCACCGGCCAGCGCACGAGCCGGCTGCGGGCCCGGAAGCCAAGCGCCCACACCAGACCCAGCGAGAACGAGATCAGCGAGCCGAGCACCAGCACCTGGAGCGTGACGAGCAGGCCGTCCCAGAAACGCGGCATGAAGTCCGCCACCGCGGACCAGTCCCAGTTCACTTGGCCACCACCCCCAGGTTCGCCTTGCCGCGTCGCTCCAGCGCCTTCATGGAGCGGGTGATCACCAGCGCGATCACGAAGTAGACGACCAGCGTCACGGTGTAGATCCCACCGCTCTCCTGGGTCGCGAGCCGCACGAGGTACGCGGCGAAGGAGACGTCCCCGACACCGAGCAGCGAGACCAGGGCGGTGCCCTTGAGCAGCTCGACCAGCAGATTGCAGAAGGACGGGATCATCTCGGGCACGGCCTGCGGCAGGACCACGTGCCGCAGCCGCTGCCAGGGCGTGAAGCTGAGCGCGATACCCGCCTCGCGCTGCGTCTTCGGTACGGAGTTCAGGGCGCCGCGCACGATCTCGGCGCCGTAGGCACCGTAGGAGAGGCCCAGCGCGAGGATCGCCGCCCACATCGGGACGAGCTGCCAGCCGACCAGCGGCGGCAGCACGAAGAACAGCCAGAACATCAGGATCAGCGCGGAGGTGCCGCGGAAGACCTCGGTGTAGAACCCGGCCAGGAAGCGGACGGCGCGGGAGCGGTGGGTACGGGCGGTGCCGACGGTGAACGCGACCACGGCGGCGAGCGCGGTGGAGGCGAACAGCAGCTGGAGCGTGATCCAGATGCCGGGCAGGACCCAGGTCTGCCAGAGTCCGGCGGTCATCGGCACAGCTCCTCGGCGGTCATGGTGGTCATCTCGGCCTCGGTGAAGCCGAAGCGCCGCAGGATCCGGAAGAGCTCGCCGCTCTTCTTCATCCGGTGCAGCTCGGTGTTGAAGGCGTCGCGCAGCGCGGTGTCGGTGGGGCGGAAGGCGAAGCCGCCGCCGTCGATCTTCTTCTCGCCGTCGACGACGGCGGCGAAGGGCTCGGTGGCCTCGGCCTTGGAGGACTTGCGGACGACCGAGCGGGTGGTCAGCGCGGTGCCGGCGAAGACGTCGACTCGACCGGACTCGACCGCGTTCAACCCGGCGACCTGGTCCTGGAGGATCACGATGTCCTTCTCCGGGTAACCGGCGGCGACGGCGTACGCGATCTCGGCGTAGCCGCTGCCGGTCGCGAAGCGCGCCTTGGTGCGCACCACGTCCTCGTACGAGCGGAGGTTCTTCGGGTTGCCCTTGCGGACGATGAAGGAATCGAGCATCTGGTACTCGGGGTCGGCGAAGAGCACCTGCGCGCAGCGGTCCTTGTTGATGTACATCCCTGCCGAGACGACGTCGAACTGCTGGGAGTTGAGCCCGGGTATGAGCGAGGCGAAGTCGGTGGCCACCGGCTGGACGCGGGTGATGCCGAGCCTGCCGAAGATCACCCGGGCGAGCTCGGGCGCCTCGCCGGTGAAGGCGCCCTGTTCGTCGACGTAGCCGTACGGCACCTCGCCCGCGATGCCGAGGCGGACCGTGTCCTGGGATCTGAGCCGGCCGAGTGCGTCCCCGGAGGCGACGCGGGCGCAGCCGGCCGCGCCGGCCGCCGCGGCGGCCGCCGTTCCCCACAGCATCGTCCGCCGCCGTATCTGTTGCGTTGTTCGAGGCATGGGCGCGCGGCTACCCGAAGGTGAACAGGTCATTCCTGCCGGCCCGTGGAATAACCGGAGACACCCTCCTGTTCTCTCTCCCGTACGTACTACTGGCAGAAGGGTCGTCAACGGTGAGCGACGCGATTCGGGGCACGGCGCACGGGGACTCTCCCGTACCGCTGTCCGTACTGGACCTGGTGACCGTCGGCAGCGGCCGGACCGCGAGCCAGGCGCTGGCCACCAGCGTCGAGATCAGCAAGCTCGCCGAGCGGCGCGGCTACCACCGCCACTGGGTCGCCGAGCACCACTCCATGCCCGGCGTCGCCTCCTCCTCGCCGGCCGTGATCCTGGCCCATCTGGCCGCCCATACGCGCCGCATCCGGCTCGGTTCGGGCGGTGTCATGCTCCCCAACCACGCCCCGCTGGTGATCGCCGAGCAGTTCGGCACGCTGGAGGCGTTCGCCCCCGGCCGGGTCGACCTCGGGCTCGGCCGCGCGCCCGGCACGGACGGTGCCACGGCCGCGGCCCTGTGCCGGACCCGGACCCTGAACGAGGGCGCGGAAGATTTCCCCCAGCAGCTGGCGGAGTTGACGCGGTTCCTGGACGACGACTTCCCGGACGGTCATCCGTACGCCCGGATCCACGCCGTGCCCGGTCCGGTCCAGGGCCCCTCCGGGCGGCCGCCGATCTGGCTGCTCGGCTCCTCCGGCTTCAGCGCCCGCCTCGCCGGGATGCTCGGCCTGCCGTTCGCCTTCGCCCACCACTTCTCGGCCCAGAACACGATCCCCGCGCTCGATCTCTACCGGGACTCCTTCCGGCCCTCGGAGGTCCTCGACGCGCCGTACGCGGTCATCGGTGTCGCGGCCCTCGCCCACGAGGACCCGAAGGAGGCCCGTCGACAGGTCATGACGGGCGCGCTGTCGATGCTGCGGCTGCGCACCGGGCGGCCGGGTCTGATCCCGACCCCGGAGGAGGCAGAGGCGTACCCCTTCGGTCCGACGGAACGGGACTTCGTGGACAACTGGCTCGCGAACATCGTCTTCGGCACACCGGACGAGGTGCGGACAGGTCTGGACGATCTGCGGAAGCGGACCGGCGCCGACGAGCTGATGATCACGGCCAACGCGCACGGCGGCGATGTCAGGCTGCGGAGCTACGAGTTGATCGCCGACGCCTACGGGATGCCGGAACTCGGCTGAGAATCGCGGAGGTTGGTTCGGTCCGGAAGGACCGGCTCCGATACCCATAAGTGAACCTTAAACCGCTCGTCACCTGTGGTGGCGGGCGGTTCTTTTATGTGCTGCACCGCTCTGACAAGGCCTTTCTCCCGCCAATTGGTCTAGTCCTCAATCTGGTTCAGACCATTGACGTGCTGTTCACGCAGGGGCTATCACTTCACCAACTCCCGTCTCGCGTCACCCCTCGGAGGCCGAACGTGCACCCCCGTAAGCCATTGATCGCCGCGCTCGTGAGCACGGCCCTCGCCGCAGGCGCGCTCGCCGCGACCGTCGGCCTCGGCTCCGCCTCGGCAGCCGGCACCGCCACCACCGCGGCCGCCGACGGAAACGTCCGTATCGCGTACTACGACCAGTGGAGCGTGTACGGGAACGCCTTCTACCCCAAGCACCTCGACACCCGGGGCATCGCCAGCAAACTGGACATCATCAACTACTCGTTCGGCAACATCCACCCCACCGAACTCACCTGCTTCGAGGCCAACAAGGCCGCGGGTGACGACAACAACCCCAACGCGGGTGACGGTGCGGGCGACTCCTACGCCGACTACCAGAAGTCCTTCGGCGCGGCCGACAGCGTCGACGGCGTGGCCGACACCTGGAACCAGCCGATCGTGGGCGTCTTCAACCAGTTCAAGGAGCTGAAGGCGAAGTATCCCCACCTGAAGATCAACATCTCGCTCGGCGGCTGGACCTACTCCAAGTTCTTCCACGACGCGGCGAAGACCGACGCGAGCCGCAAGAAGCTGGTCTCGTCCTGCATCGACCAGTACCTCAAGGGCAACCTCCCGGTCGAGGGCGGATTCGGCGGCCCCGGCACCGCCGCCGGCATCTTCGACGGCATCGACATCGACTGGGAGTACCCCGGCTCCTCCGGCGGCCACCTCGGCAACCACTACGGCCCCGAGGACAAGCAGAACTTCACCCTGCTCCTCGCCGAGTTCCGCAAGCAGCTCGACGCGTACGGCACGGCCAACGGCGGCAAGAAGTACCTGCTGACCGCGGCCCTCCCGGCCGGCCAGGACAAGATCAAGTACATCGAGACGGACAAGATCGGCGCGTACCTCGACTACGCGAACATCATGACGTACGACATGCACGGCGCCTGGGACGGCGACGGGCCGACGTACCACCAGTCCCCGCTGTACTCCGGCTCGAACGACCCGACCGACCCCATCGCGCCGGGCACCGAGAAGTACTCGATCGACAACGCGATCGACTCCTGGATCGACGGCAAGCCGGCCTACGGCATCGCCGGCGGCTTCCCGGCCAACAAGCTGACGCTCGGCTACGAGTTCTACTACCGCGGCTGGAAGGGCGTCCCGGCGGGCTCCGCCGGCGGCCTCGCCCAGTCCGCGACCGGCGGCTCGAACGCCCGCCCGCTCAGCCAGCAGGCCGGCATCGCCCACTACAAGGAGCTCGGCGGCATCGTCGACAACACGGCGACCACCTTCTGGGACGACCAGGCCAAGTCCTCGTACTTCTGCAAGGACGGCGAGTTCTTCACCGGCCTGAACCAGAAGTCCATCCAGGCCCGGGTGGACTACGGCAAGCAGCGCGGCCTGGCCGGGGCGATGATGTACTCGCTCCTCGGTCTGGACAACAACATCACCCTGCTGAACCAGATCAGCGACGCGCTCGGCGGCACCACCACCCCGCCGACCACCCCGCCCACGACCCCGCCGACGACGCCTCCGACCACGCCCCCCACCACCCCGCCGACGACGCCTCCGACCGGCTGCGGCTCCGTCCCGGCGTACGTGGCAGGCACCGTCTACACCGGCGGCAGCGTGGTCTCCCACAACGGCCGCAAGTGGCTGGCCCAGTGGTGGACCCAGAACGAGACGCCGGGCACGACCGGCGAGTGGGGCGTCTGGAAGGACCAGGGCGCCTGCTAGCTCCCCGCTGAGCATCACATGACCACTGCCCCCGCCCGGAATGTCCCTCCGGCCGGGGGCAGTTCCATGCCCGTGCCCGGACGGCCCGGACCGGCGGCCGGCGGTTCACGCCGGCGGCGGTCCGCTCAGACCGACAGTGCCGTGGACCCGATCAGCTCCGCGATACGGTCCGGGGCCACCGCGCGCGAATAGAGCCAGCCCTGCCCCGTGTCACAGCCGATGCGCCGCAGCCGGGTCGCCTGCCCCGAGGTCTCCACGCACTCGGCGGTGACCGTGAGCCCCAGCCGGTGGGCGAGTTGCACCAGAGCCTCCACGATCAGCTCGTCCGCCGGATTGGCATGCGCCTCGTCCTGGAAGCCGCGGACGAACGAGCCGTCCAGCTTGAGCACCGAGACGGGCAGCCGGCTCAGATACGCCAGGTTCGAATAGCCGGTGCCGAAGTCGTCGATCGCGATCCGCACCCCCATGTCGCTCAGCGCCTGCAGCGCCTGGAGCGGCCGGCCCGCCGAACCCATCACCGCGGACTCGGTCAGCTCCAGCTGGAGCAGATGCGGGGCGAGCCCGGTCTCCGCCAGGATCCCCGCCACGTCCGCCACCAGGTCCGAGTCCCAGACCTGCCGTACGGCCACGTTGACGCTCACGAACAGCGGCCGCTCGCGCGGATGGTCCTTCTGCCACTGCCGGGCCTGCGTGCATGCCGTGCGCAGCACCCACCGCCCCAGCTCCACGATCGAGCCGTCCTCCTCGGCGATCCCGACGAACCGATTCGGCGGAAGCGTGCCGAACTGCGGGTGGTTCCAGCGCACCAGCGCCTCCACCCCGTGCACCGCGCCGTCGGCCAGACCCACCAGCGGCTGGTACTCCAGCGCGAACTCCCCGCGCTCCACGGCCGGTCGGAGCGTGGAGGAGAGCGCCTGCCGTGTCATCCGGTGCGCGTTGCGCTCGGGGTCGAAGAGGGTCCAGCGGGCCTTGCCGTCGGCCTTCGCCCAGTACAGCGTGGTGTCCGCGGCCTGCATCAGCCCCGTCGCGGTCGTCCCGCGGGCGCCCCGCTCCACCACCCCGATCGAGGCCGAGACCGAGAGCCGCTGGCCGGCCAGGTCGAAGGGCTGCTGGAGCGCGCAGAGCACGGACTGCGCCAGATCCGCGAGCTGTTCGGTCCCCGCGGAGTCCTCGACGAGGATCGCGAACTCGTCGCCGCCGAGCCGCGCCACCAGGTGTCCGCCGCTCCTGGTGTATCCGTCGTTGTCCGCGCACTCCGTCAGGCGCGCGGCCACGGCGGCGAGCAGCCGGTCGCCGATCCGGTGTCCCATGGTGTCGTTCACGGCCTTGAAGCCGTCGAGATCCAGGTAACAGAGACCGATCCGCCCTGTTCCGCCATGCCCGTACGACGAGTACGACCCGTGCGACAGGTCCGACGATCCGATGTTCGGGAGTTCGTCCTCCTGCGAGGCCGTCTCCAGGGCGGCCGAGAGCCGCTCGAAGAACAGCGTGCGGTTGGGCAGCCGCGTCACCGGGTCGTGCATCTGGAGGTGGCGCAGCCGGGCCTGGAGCTCGCGCCGGTCGCTGATGTCCGCGATCGAGAGGAGGACGCGGCGGCTGTCGGGCACGGGGGAGACGGTGACCTCGGCCCAGAGCGAGCGTCCGTCGGGGTGCTTGAGCCGACGCGTGCAGCGGAAGCGGGAACGGCGGCCCCGCAGCACCTCGCGGTACGCATGCCAGGTGCGGCCGTCGGCGGCGAGGTCGACGAGGTCGGCGGCGGTCTGCTCGGTGAGCGCGTCGGCCTCGGTGCCGAGGAGGGTGCCGAGCGCGTCGTTGGCGGCGACGACGAGGCCGTTCTGGTCGACCACGGCCATGGCGAGCTGGGCCGCCCGGAAGGCGGCGCGGTAGTCGTGGAGTTCGGCGTCGATCGGGAGCGCGTCATGACGCTCCGTGATCGGGGGCGCGGGCTCCCGTGCGGGCGAGAGCTGGGTGTGCACCGGTCCTTCGGGGGTTCCGCTCACCGCTCGCTCCCGTAGTGCAGTTGGGCCGTACAGGCGTGGTCGGGATGGGGTCGGCCAAGGAAAGTGTGCCGATCATAGGGGCAGCCCCGGGGGCTATTCCAGCTCCGTGGACCGCCTCCCGCCCGACCGGGGGGTGAGTCTCTCCGCCGCGCACCCCTGCCCGATCGTTTCTGCGCGGGTCTGACGCGGGACGTCGGGGGCCTGACCGATTGTGACGTTCCGTGAGCCGTTGAGGGCGCGTGTCGCGTCGACGCCATGTCGTGCGCTCACCCGACTGGGGCAGCGGAAAAGTGCGAAACGGGTCAAACCGTCACAAGGTGGTTGAGGTATCCCCGATTCAGGATCCGGAGGTCCACGTGAGGGGTCAGCAGACACCCGAGGGAGTGGAACGGCCGCGCCTGCGTGCCTCCGCGGCGGCCTTCACCTCCCTCGTGGCGCTCGCCGCGACCGGACTCGTGGCGGGCCCCGCCGTGGGCGCGCCCACGGCCGGTCCCTGTGCCCTGCCGCGCACCGCCGCCCATCACTCCCTGGGCCTCGACACCTGGAACGGCTCCTACCCTCAGCCCGCCCGCTCCCTGGACGCGGTCATGATCTTCCTGTCCTTCCCCGACTCCACCCCGCTGACCAGCACCGACGAGCTGGCGGCCGACCACTTCCCGAGCACGAGCGAGTTCTTCCGGCGCGCCTCGTACGGCCGCTTCGCGCTGCGCCCCGACACGCGGCGCGAGTGGACCCCGATGCCGCAGGCCTCCACGGCCTACGCCATACAGCGCGACTGGGAGGCGGGGAAGCGCGCGGCCTACCTGAAGGACGCGGTCGCGGCGGTGGACGACCAGGTCGACTTCTCGCGGTACGACATCGTCTATCTGGTCGCCGACCCTGACGCGCCGGGCGTGGACTCCGACGCCACCAAGGTCGTCAACCTGGAGTCCCCGCTGACCGCGGACGGCACAGAGATCAAGCGGGTCGTCACCGTCTTCGAGCGGCACCCCCCGGACCGCAATGTGCTGGCCCACGAGACGGGCCACGTCTTCGACCTGCCCGATCTCTACCACCGGCCCATGGACGGCAAGGGCGACTGGGACACCCATGTGGGGGACTGGGACGTCATGGGCAGCCAGTTCGGTCTCGCCCCGGACCTCTTCGGCTGGCACAAGTGGAAGCTGGGCTGGCTGGACCGGAGCAACGTGATCTGCGTACAGGAGCCGGGCACCCGGCTGCTCAGCCTGGAGACGATGGCGGCGGCTCCGGTGGCGGGCGGCACGGTCGGCAAGCGGCTCGCGGTCGTACGGACGGGGACGGGCACCGCGCTCGCGATCGAGGCGCGCGGCTCGACCGGCAACGACCAGGACACCTGCACGGAGGGTGTGCTGATCTACCGCGTACGGAACGAGGCGGCGTCCGGTGACGGCCCGGTCGAGGTCGTGGACACCCATCCGAAGACCGAGGCCTGCTGGGACCGCTCGGTGTACCCGCCGCTGGCGGACGCGCCGCTCGGGGTCGGGGAGTCGTTCACGGTGCCGGGGGAGGGGGCCCGGGTGGAGGTGGTGGACCGGACGCCGGCGGGTGCGTGGACGGTGAAGGTGACGCTGCCGGAGGACACCTGAAGGCGCCTGTCCGGGAACACGAAGAAGCCCCTCGCTTTCGCGAGGGGCTTCTTCCGTCTGTGCGCCGCCAGGGACTCGAACCCCGGACCCGCTGATTAAGAGTCAGCTGCTCTAACCAACTGAGCTAGCGGCGCCTGCTGACGTCGTAGACCTTAGCATCCTGATCGGCGGGAGGAAAAATCGATATCCGCACGTCGGCGGCGGACGCGGCCCGGACCGCCCGGACACAGGCCCAGAGCATGACCTCGGGCCCCGGAAGCCAGGGGTGCCGGGTGTCGGGTGCGACGAGCCAGCGGGGGCCGGCGGGCTCCAGCGGCGTCAGCGGAGGGATGGTCACGGCGTCTCCGGTGCCGTGGCAGAGCGGCGGCGGAACGGCGTCGCCCCACTCCTCCCAGTGGAGCAGGGACGGTAACCGCTGCGCGGTTCCGGGCGCGGCGAACAGCAGCATCCGGCCCCGGTACACGGCGACGGGCCCGGTGCCCGGCCCCTCCGACCAGAGCCGGTCGAGCATCCGGCGCCCGAAGAGCATGTCCACGTTCACGACGTCGAAGACCGTGCCGCAGGGCAGGACGGTGGGGGCGGTGGGCCGGGCCTCCCAGAGTGCGAGCGTGGAGCGCGGCGACGCGGCGGCGGAGGCGAGCCAGTCGGCACCCGCGCAGGTGACGTGCGCGGTGTGATGCCGCCCCTCGTCCCCCTGCCTGAGGAACCGGAAGACATCGGGGCGGTCCGTGCGGCGCTCGTCGGTGTCGCTCTGGGCCGGGCTCAGGGGGGTCTCGTCTCGCAGCCATGCACTCATGGAGCAAGATCTACCGGGAGTGACCGCTCGGTTTCCGAGGGTTGCCGGAAACCGGGACAGGGCGGGTGTGAGGGGAGTATCTTTCGCCCCGGCATATGCCAGATGGTGATGGCCGGGGGCCGAAGGGGTGAGCGCGGCCCGTCTCCGGGCCGGGGCTCGTCGGTTTCGGCCGGCGTTCGGCGCTCTCGGGGCTCAGTCGTCCTGGGGTGTGCCGCCCGTACGGATCAGGTCGCGACCGAACTCGATCATCCGGCGGGCGTAGTCCTCGGTCCACTCCGCACGCTCGGCGACGTCCGCCGGCGTCAGCCGGTCGAACCGGCGGGGATCGGCGAGCTGGGCCGCCGCGATCGCCTGGAACTCGATCGCCCGGTCCGTCGCCGCGCGGAAGGCCAGCGTCAGCTCGGTCGCGCGGGCCAGCAGCTCACGGGGGTCCTCGATCGACTCCAGGTCGAAGAAGTGCTCCGGGTCGGCGGTCGCCTCGGCAGGCTCGAAGATCAGCGGCGCGGGTCGGAGTCGCCGCTGCCCGTTCCGCTCCGCGGATTCCGCCATCGTTCTTCTCCTCCTCGCACGCACACGGCCCGGACACCCGGGCCGCCGTCTTCCATTGTCCCGCCTTGCGCAAGGGGGCGGGGTGCCGGGCCGGAGCCCTCAGTCGCCGAGGCCGCGCAGATACACCGCGAGCCCGCCGAAGAACTCCCGTTCCGCGTCGATGCCGGGGGCGTGTCGGGCCGCCTCCGTCATGTACGGGAAGTTCTCCTCCGGCAGCTCGGCGATGGTGGCCGTGCCCGCGCCGGCGAGGGACCCGAGGTGTTCGAGCTGGATCGCCCCGACGACGTAACCGATGAGGCCGCGCAGGGCGACGACCCGCTGCTCGCCCTCGATGCCCGCCTCGGCCAGGATCCCGAGCACCGACTCGGACCAGCGCAGCAGTCCGGGCAGGCGGTGCCGATGGGTGACGGTCAGCGGGACGGCGGCGGGATGCTCGCCCACGCTGTCGCGGAGGCGGCGGACCATGGCCTCGATCCGGTTCCGCCAGGGTGTGTCGGCGGCGGGCGGGGTGGGATCGACGGTGCTCAGGACGCGCTCGACGACCAGCCCCTCCAGCTCGTCGCGGTCGGCCACGTAGCGGTAGAGCCCCATGGTGCTCATGCCGAGTTCCTTGGCGACGGTGCGCATCGACAGCCCGTCGAGTCCGTCGCGGTCGATGACGGCGAGGGCGGCGGCGGCCAGTTGGTCCTGGGTGAGGGAGCGGGGGCGCGGCATGGGTTGACAGCGTACGCCATACGCCTACCCTCAATAGGAGTACACCGTACGCCTACATGGAGGTGTTCCATGGCCCTGCCCGGAAACCGGCTTCAGCCAGGCTCGACGGCCCCCGTCCGCACACTCGACCCGCTCCTCGGGCCTCCGGTCGCGGTCCCGGACCCAGCCCGCCTCGTCCATCTGCAGTTCCGGCGCTTCGCCGGCTGCCCCGTCTGCCATCTGCACCTGCGGTCCGTGGTGCGGCGGCACGAGGAGATCGAGGCGGCGGGCGTCCGCGAGGTCGTCGTCTTCCACTCGCCGGCCGAGGAGTTGACCCCGCACCTGGACGGCCTGCCGTTCCCGGTCGTCGCCGACCCGGACAAACGGCTCTACACCGCGTTCGGCGTCGAGTCCTCACCCAAGGCGCTGCTCAGCCCCCGGGCGTGGGGGCCGGTGGTCCGTGCCGTGACCGTCGGCACCTGGGAGATGCTCCGCGGCCGCGCCCGCCCGCCGGTACGCAGCCCGCGGGGCGGGCGGCTCGGCCTGCCGGGTGACTTCCTGATCGGTACCGACGGCCGCATCGTCGCCGCGAAGTACGGCGAGCACCTCGACGACCAATGGCCGGTCGACGAGCTGCTCGCCCACGCGTCCCGGGTGAACGCGTAGCTCCCCCGGGGCGTGGTGGCCGTCAGGGGAGGAATTCGTAGAACGGCCCGTCGGGAGCGCGGTTGCGAGAACACAACGTCACGTCCCTGCCCTTGAGATACGCCAGCAGCCAGTCGCTGAACGTCATCTCGTAGAGGGTCCAGGCCGGACTGTCGAACTCCTGGACCACCACGCGCCAGGGGGACGAGGGCTCGTCGGGAACGCGGAGGAAGACC
This sequence comes from Streptomyces sp. NPDC056527, assembly GCF_042794475.1. NCBI lineage: Bacteria > Bacillati > Actinomycetota > Actinomycetes > Kitasatosporales > Streptomycetaceae > Streptomyces > Streptomyces sp. NPDC056527. The sequence continues at coordinate 33,430 of NZ_JBHTTQ010000006.1, read as the reverse complement.
GCTTCCCCCGTCACGGCCGACGCCACCGGGATCAACTCACCGGGGTCCGCCCCGACCGGACTCGGCAGGAACTCGACCATGTCCTCGTCGCGCCAGAGCTCGAAGTCCCCCTGGATGCTCCTTCCCAGGCTGTGCAGAAGATGGGCGGCGGGATGCTCCAGGTACAACTGATTGTTGACCATGACCGAACCGTAGGCATCGACGATCTCGCGGAAGTCCGCGGGGAACGCGGTGCCGAGTTCCCGTTCCAGTTCGATCCATGGAGCGGGGTCCGACCAGTTGAACCGGGGTTCGCCCAACAGGGCCGTTATCTCTGGAAGCGCTGCCACTGGCGGGCTCCTTGTGTCGGTGAATCCATGAGGACGTGCTGCCCTACGGCCGCCACGGGACACGATGGTCGGACCAGAAGTCCCACGTGCTCATCATCGCCTCCCAGCCGTCCGGGAACTTGACCGTCACTCCCAGCTGGACCGGTTCCGTCGACGGGTGGTCGTCCAGGAGGTCCGACACACCGGCGCGGCAGACCACGATGCAGGCGTGGCGGTGACGGGAGGTCAGCACGCACAGGCGACCCGTCTCCAGGTGGAAGGCCGTGGCGTCCGGACGTCCCGAGAGGGGGTGGAGGACGACCGTCACGTCGTACTCGCGGCCCTGGAGGCGGTTCGCGGTGTCCACCGTCACGCCCGAGACGCCCAGTTCCGCGAGCGCCGCGCGGACCGCCGCCGCCTGGTCGCGATGGGCCGTTCCGACCGCGATCCGGTCGGGCGTCAGCGGGACCGGGTCGGGCGAGCGCTCCGAGACGGCCGCACCGCCCCGGTCCAGGAGCCGCCGCACCACCAGCGCCACCGCCCGGACCGCCTCGGGGTCCGTGCGCGGGGTGTGCCGGGCGGGGAGTTCCAGCAGGCCCCAGCCGGACTCCGCGGCCTCGTCCAGGACGCGGTCCGGGCCCGAGCCGTCCGACGGCACCCCGAACGCCAGCCGCCGGTCGCCGTGGTCGGTACCGCTGCGGAAGCGGGTGTACGGGTAGAACGCGTCGGACACCAGCGGCGCGGCCGAGGCCGGCAGCCGCCAGGAGACGGGCAGCCGGTGCTGCGGAAGGTCCGGATTGTGGGCGAGCAGCGTCGAGACCGCGCTCGCCGACGGGTCGTACGTGAGCCCCGCCCACTGCTCGGCGCCGACCACCGAGAACGGGTCCAACTGCCCCGGGTCGCCCACGAACAGTGCCCGCTCGAAGAGCCCGGCCACGGCGAGCAGCGCGTCCGATCGCATCTGGTACGCCTCGTCCACGATCGCGTGCGCCCACGGTTCGACGTTCTTCACGTGTGCCCACTTCGCGGCCGTCGAGATCGTCACCGGCAGCCCCGCCAGATCCCCCGCCTTCGAGGACTTCCGTACGTTCTCCAGATCGTCGAGCGCCTTGTCGTACGGATCGCTGTCGTTGGAGTGCAGCCGGCCCACCGGAAGGTCCGGCTGCTTCTCCGCGAGTCGCAGCACCAGGTCGTCGACCTGCGCGTTCGTCTGTGCGACGACCATCAAGGGGCGTCCCGCCGAGGCCAGTTCGAGCGCCGCCCGGACGACGAGCGTCGACTTGCCCGCGCCCGGCGGGGAGTCGACGACGACGCCCCGGGCGTCCCCGCGCAGGGTGTCCCGCAGGATGTCGTCCGTCGCCCGGGCGGCGGCTGCCGAGGGGTCGAAGTCGTCGGCGGTCACAGCAGGTCCTCCGTGGTGACGGCATCGGGCAGTTCGGCGACGTCGGAGCGCGGAGGTCCGCCGTGCGTCCAGGGGGTCTCCTCCGGGTCCGGCAGCTTGGCGCCCACACGCTGGTCGTGCTCGAAGAGCGTCCAGGCGATCCGCTCGCCCTTCTCCGGCACCGAGCCCTCGGCGGGCTCCTTGGAGCGGCCCATCCGGTCGGTGACCCGCAGCACGAGCGAGCCGTCGTCCTCGTACCGTACGAACTCGGCCGTCTGCGGCTTGCCTTCGAGGGAGCGGTACACCTTCACCCGCTCGGACAGGTGTGGCCGGTCGTCCGTGCGGACCGTGAGCAGCGGGCGCGGCGAGGGCCGCTTCGACTCCGACCAGGCCATCGTCACGTCCACCACCTCCGTCTCGAACGCCTCTCCCGCAAGCCGTCGTCCCGCGAGCACCAGCGGATCGTCGAGGGCCTCCTGCGCGTCGAGCTGGCCCTGCGCGGACTCGCGCGCCGCCAGCTTCTGGGCGGCCGTCACCGCGTCGTCGCGGCGCGGCTGCGGCGGTTCGCCGGCCACGACCCGGTCGCGGTGGCCGGTGAACGACCAGCGGTCGCGGGTCCAGCGGTCCGCCACCCTGGCCCCCTCGGGCAGCTCCCGCAGCAGGTCGAGGGAGCGCCACACCGCGTACCAGGTCGGCTTGAGCTGGGAGACGATCAGCCGGCGGATCTCCCGCTCGGCGCGGTGCAGTTCACCGAGCCGCTCGTCGGCGCTCTCGCCGTCCTCGGCCGCGGCCAGTGCCTGCCGGGCCCGGTCGAAGCGCTCGATCGCGGGGGCGAGCAGCCGGTTGTCGAAGGCCGGGTCGGTCGCGGGACCGGCGGGCGGACAGAGCAGCTGTCCGTCACGGTCCCGGCCGAGCTCGGCCCGCAGCGCCGCCTCGGCCCCCGAATCGCCGTCGTGTGGGTCGATCCAGGCGAGCAGGGCGCCGAGATGCTGGTCCTCCAGGGAGGACTGGCCCGTCGCCCAGTGCCGGTTCATCAGGTCGGTCGCCGCGAGCAGCAGGGAGGAACCCGGCACGCGGGCCCGCTCGCCGAAGTGCGTCAGCCAGCGGCCGAGCAGCGGCACGCGTGGCGGCGCCGGGAACGGCGTCTCCGGGTCCTGCTCCGCAGTCCGCCGGAACCGCATCGACCGCCCGAGGAGCCGTACGTACTCGATGCCCGCCCGGCTCGGCACGATCAACTGCGGCGCGTCCGCACACAGTTCGACCTCGACCTTGACCTTCTTGCCGGTCTCCGGGTCCATCTTGTTCTTCTCCGCCGCCTCGACCACGTCCGTGAACGAGTCGATGTACGGCAGGACCTCCTCGGCCAGGTCGGCGAGGAACGCGAACCGCAGGTCCCGGTCGCGCGGCTGCGCGACGACCAGGAGCCGCGGCTCCTCGGGATCGGTCCCGACCAGCGCACCGAGCGGCGCGCCGGCCTCGCCGGCCGTCGTCAGGGGCACCAGGACGAGCGGCCGGTCCGACAGATGCCGGTGCCGCACCGTGGCCAGCGGCTGGGCCCGCCCGGACTCGACGGCCTCCAGCCGGGCGAGGGTGGAGATCAGCGACATGAACGGGCCTTTCCGGTCGCGCCGTGCGTGCGTGTGCTCAGCGGGGACATGCGGCACCCTCCTGCGCCGAACGGGCGGGCGGGACCGCCAGCGCCTCGGCCCGGAGCTTCCGCGCCCGGCGCAGGGCGTCGACCGTCGGGTCCTCCGCGTCGCCCTCCTCGCCGCGCGCCGCCGCCAGGACGGCGCCGATCGTGGTGAGTCCGCCCAGCTCGCCCCGTACCGAACGGCCGAGCGCCTCCACCGCGCCCGCGAGCCGCGCCCGCTCCCGGCAGTGGAAGGCCAGCTCGCAGGCGGACAGGCACTCCGGCGCGTACGCGTACGGAACCGACTCCACCGCCGACGCCAACTCCTCCGCGGAGCAGGTCTCCACGTCGAACGTGACGCCGTCGGGCAGCGCGTCGGCGATGTCCTCGATCCGGGTGAGCCGGGTCAGCTGCCGCCGCGTCACGGACAGCTGCTTGCGCACGTCGACGACGGAGGCGGTCGGCAGGTTGGAGAAGTCCTTCGGGCAGACGAGGAGCACCGAGTGCGCCACCTCCGCGCCCTCCGTCATGGTCGCGAGCCGCTCCAGGGCCAGGACGTACACCGCCGCCTGGCGGGCCGCGGCACCGACCTTGGAGGCGTCCGCCGAACCGTCGACCATCGGGAAGGACTTGATCTCCACGACCGTCCACCGGCCGTCGGGGTGCACGAGCACCACGTCGGGCTCCAGATAGGCGGGAGAGCCCGCCACGTCCAGGGCCAGCATCGGATGGTCGAGCAGCGCCCATTCCCCGGCGGCGGTCGCCTCGCGCAGCGCGAGGGCCGTGCGGGCCGAGCGCCCCTCCGGTCCGACCGCGGCCAGATCGGGGAGCCGTACCGCACCGGGTTCCTCGATGCCGAGCAGGCGCAGCAGCTCGCGCCCGCCGTCGGCCTTGACCTTCGCCTCGAAGGCATTGCCCCGCATGAACGCGAACTGGGACTGTCCGAACGGCGCGGGCGAGCCCAGCTTCGAGGCGAGCGCGGCCTTGTCCACCCCGGCGCCGTCGAGCAGCGCACGTCGCCTACAGCCGGGATTGGCGGCCAGCGCCGCCAGTGCCCGCGCGTCCAGCGGATGCGGCGCCACGGCGGGGCCGCGCAGCTCAGCGAGCCTTCCCCACACTCTCGGCTTCGCTCGAGCAGGGGAGACCCCGATCCGGAGTGTCGTCTGCGGAGGTAGAGGAGCTCCGCTGCCCAGGGATTCGCTCACCCGCGGAAGTCTCCCATCCGCCACTGACAATCGGACGGTCCTCCCGTCCGGCAGCGCTCCCGAACATGCCGCGGACCCGGTCCGCGAGGCGCAGCGCGGGCGCGGTGAGCAGGAGTCCGAACCCCATCACGGCCGCCCCCGCGACCGCGTCGAGGAAGTAGTGGTTCGCCGTGCCCATGACGATCACCGTGGTGAGCAGCGGATAGGCGACGCCGAGCGCCTTCAGCAGCGGCGCGCGCCCGTACCGCCACAGCATCACCCCGCACCACAGCGCCCAGCCGACGTGCAGGCTCGGCATCGCCGCGTACTGGTTCGTCATCGCGCCCATCCCGCGCGGCGCGCTGGCCTCGGCGCCCCACCAGCCGTACGAACTGAACTGGGCCATCGTGTCGACGAAGCCGTGGCCGGCGTCGAGGAGCCGGGGCGGGCAGGTGGGCAGCAGGGTGAAGCCGATCAGGCCGAGGAGGGTGGAGACCATCAGCCAGGTGCGGGCGGCCCGGTAGCGCCCGGGACGGCGGCGGAAGAGCCAGATCAGGACGGCCGGGGTGACGACGTAGTGCAGCGAGGCGTACGCGAAGTCGGCGGGGATCGCCAGGGCGGGCGTCTCGGTGAAGAGCCGGTTCAGCGGGTGCTCGGCGTTCAGGTGGAGGGCCTTCTCCAGGTCGAGGATGGCCAGGCCGTGGTCGACGGCGCTCCGCGCGTCGCCGCGGGCGACCAGCCGTCCGCACGAGTACGCGGCGTAGACGACGCCGATGAGTATCAGTTCCGCCCACCAGCGTGGCTTGCGCATACCCCGGATCCCCCTTGTTCGGCCGAGGGGAGGGACGTCGGCGCAGGGGCGGGGGTTGCCCGGGCGTCGCCGCGAATTCACGTGAGCGATGATGGAAGTGCACTGCGAAACGTCGCCCCGTTGAAGAAACAGGGAGCCCACATGCCACCGCGCATCCTGCTCGCCCGGCACGGTCAGACCGAATGGTCGCTGCTCGGCCGCCACACCGGCAGGACGGACATCCCGCTGCTCGACGAGGGTCGACGCGGCGCCAAGCTGCTCGGCGAGCGGCTGCACCGGGCGCCGTGGAACGGGCTGCCCGACCTGGAGATCCGCACCAGCCCGCTGGTACGCGCGCGTGAGACCTGCGAACTCGCCGGCTTCGGCGAGCGGGCGCAGGAGTGGGACGCGCTGATGGAGTGGGACTACGGGGCGTACGAGGGGCTGACCCCGCCCGAGATCCAGGCGCTCCAGCCCGGCTGGCTGCTGTGGCGCGACGCCGTGCCGGAGGGCGAGAGCCTGGCGCAGGTCGCCGCCCGGGCCGACCAGGTCGTGGAGTGGGCGCGGTCGGCGGACCGGGACGTGCTGGTCTTCGCGCACGGCCACATCCTGCGGACGATCGCGGCGCGTTGGATGGGCGAGGAGGTCTCCTTCGGAGCCCGCGTCCGCCTCGACCCGACGAGCCTGTCGGTGCTGGGCTGGATGTACGGCGAGCCCGCTCTCGAACGCTGGAACGACACGGGGCACCTGGAGTAGGCGCCCCCGCCCCGGGGCTCGCCCTCGCCACCGCCTCGGCCAATCTCAGCGGGCCGCCGCCAGGACCCGGCCGGTCTCCGTCAGGATGGCGCGGACACGGGAGGACTGGACGCCGTCAAGCGAGTCCACCACCCGGCGGGCCTCCGCCGCCGCCTCGTCCTGGCGCCCCGCGTGAGCCAGATTGCTCGCCAGCTGGGCGCGGTAGAGGGCGAGGTTGCGGGCGAAGTGCGGGTTCTGGAGCACCGTCGCGCGGTGGGCGTGGCGGGCCGCGCGACTCCAGTCGCCCAGCGCCGACCAGCAGTGCGCCTCCAGGGCCTCCAGCTCGGGCTCACCGAAGAAGGACATCCACTCCGGGTCGCCGTCGGCCTGGCCCCGGGCGAAGTGGGTGTGCGCGCGGCCGAGGGACTGCTCGCAGGCGGCCCGGTCGCCGAGCCCGGCCCAGGCCCCCGCCTCCCTGAGGGAGAGGAGGGAGAGCAGCCGGGCCGAGGAGAGCGGCTGCGCCGCCCGCAGGCCCGCCTGGGCCGCCCGGACCGCCTCCCGGTACCGCCCCGCGTCCCTGGCCAGGAACGACGTGTTGCAGAAGGCGTGTGCCTCCAGGGCGGCGTCGCCGGACACGCGCGCGGTGGCGAGGGCCTCCGCGTAGTGCGAGCGGGCGTCGTCGAAGCGGCCGGAGTCATGGGCCAGCCAGCCGACGGAGATGGCCAGCTCGCCCGCGCCGGCGTGCAGCCGGTCCTCCGTGGAACGGCGGGCCGCGGTGCCCGCGTCGAGCAGCGCGTACGCCGCCCGCAGCGGCTGGGCGGCCACCTTGTAGAGACCGTCGGCGCCGTGCCGGTCGTCGAGCAGCCGGATCTGTCGTACGGCTTCCTCGACGGCCCGGACCTCGGCCTCGCCGATCCTGTGGGCTCCCCGAGGGGACGGGATCGCTGCGGCGGTGCCGCCGAGTCCCAGCGAGGCGGCCGCCACCGTGGCGGTGCCGCTCGTCATGAATGCGCGACGCAGCACGTCGCTCTCCTCATCGTTCCGGGTCGTGACGGCGGGTGGGGGCGGAGCCCCGACCGAGACGGCAGGCCGTCGGCCGCGCACCGTCTCCCGCGCCGAGAAGCCCAGGTCCGCCAGACCGAGACCGGGGAACATGTGCAGGAACACCCGCTCGTACGCGTAGTTGGGACAGCGGATCTCGCCCGCCTCCACGCGTCCGATGTAGCGGGCGTCGCAGGCGACCTGCTCGCCGATCTCCCGCGCCGCCCGGCGGACCGCCGCGGCGAACTCCGCCGGCGAGTGCTGTCCGCGGAGCCGGCGGAAGGCGAGATTGGGAACTGCCCGTGACATCGCCATGGCCGAGCCCTCTCCTGGTGCTGCCGGTGTTCCGGCGGGGCAAGAACGTACCTGCTGTGACCGGCCACGTACGCAGGGTTTGGCTACAAATCGGATATCTCGCGCTCGATCTGCCATGAACTGCCATCCTTTGCGGCGGCGTGCCGCCGTAGCCGTTGACGCGCACGGGCGTTGAACCATGCGGAGAGACGGAACGTGTCTTCTCAAGAGCGAGGAGGGGTCCCTTGTTGGAGATCGGATCGCAGTCGACCGCACGCCACGTACCCACCCCGGACGCCAGTGCCCCGCACGAGACCCCTTGCGACCTGGTGACCGTGCCGGTCCGGCAGGGCCTGGAGGCCGTGGACATCCTGCGCCGCGGAGGGGCCCCCGCCGTCGGCCCCGTACTGCACGACGGAGCCTGCGACACCCTCGGCTTCCTGGTCCCGCCCGGCACGGCCGAGGGCTGGGACATGCCGGGCAGCGCCTGTACGCAGACCCTGGGCCGCGGCCTGCGCATCCCGGAACTGCCGGAGCTCCCCGAGCCGGCCGGTGACGCGCCCCGCCCCGCCGGCTGGCTCCTGCCGCCCGGGGACACCGGCCAGGTCACCGACCCCGCGGTGCTGCGCGAGGCCCTCGGCCAGGCGGCCCGGCTGATCGAGGCGGCCGACGGCTGCCGCTGAGCGGGCGGGGCACCGCCGCGAGCGCCGATAATGGGGCTCGTGGCCAGGAACAGAACGCGTGAGAGGGCGGCGGCGGCCGTCGCCGTCGTCGAGACCGTCGACGGCGGACTCGCGGAGCTCATACCCGACCGGGAGCGGCCCCGCGGCTGGACGCTGCTCATCGACGGCGCCCCGCAGTCCCACGTGGACCTCGACGACCCGGCCCATCTCTCCTTCGAGTACCAGCGACGCCTCGGTCACATCGCCGACCTCGTCGCCCCGCCGAACCGGCCCCTCCAGGTCGTCCATCTCGGCGGCGGAGCCTTCACGCTCGCCCGCTACATCGCCGCCACCCGGCCCCGCTCCACCCAGCAGATCGTGGAACTCGACGGGTCCCTGGTCCAGCTCGTCCGCCGCGAGCTCCCCCTCGACTCGGCCGCCCGCATCCGCGTCCGGTCCACCGACGCCCGCGCCGGGCTCTCCAAGGTCCAGGACGGCTGGGCGGACCTGATCATCGCCGATGTGTTCAGCGGGGCCCGTACACCCGCGCACCTCACCAGCACCGAGTTCCTCGCCGAGGTCCGCCGGGTGCTGAAGCCCGGTGGTTTCTACGCCGCCAACCTGGCCGACGGCCCGCCGCTGACCCATCTGCGGGGCCAGATCGCGACCGCCGCCACCGTCTTCCCCGAGCTGGCGCTGACGGCCGACCCGACCGTGCTGCGCGGCCGCCGCTTCGGCAACGCCGTGCTGCTCGCCTCCGACCGGGAGCTGCCCGTCGCCGAGCTGACCCGCCGGGTCGCGACGGACCCGCACGCCGGGCGGGTGGAACACGGCCGCGCGCTCGCCGACTTCACCGGGGGAGCGGCCCCGGTCACCGATGCCAGCGCCAAGCCCTCGCCCGTACCGCCGGCGTCCGTGTTCCGCTGACGGCGCGGTGCGCGCCGGTCAGCGGTCGTCGATCTCGACCCGGGGCGCCGTGTCGTGCCAGACGCAGAAGACCGACAGCTCGCGGCCGTCCTTGGTGAACGTGACCCGGATCCACGTCGGCTGCTTCCAGACCTGCATCTGCCAGCCCGAGGACGGCGTCGCCGAGACCAGCTCCGCCGACGTCGTGCCGATGTCGAACACGACCCGGCCGCCGTCCACGGCATAGCTCTTGACGTTGCCCCCGGTCCGCGGAGGCCCCGTGGTCGCGGACGCGGAGTCCGAGGGCTTGCGCGAGGGGGTCGTCGAGGGCGATGCCGTCGGGGCGCCGCTCGCGCCGGTCCCGGCGGACGGCGTGGACGAGGGATCCTTCGGCCGCTGCGTGGACGAGGACAGCGGATCGCCGATCTCGCCGGCCGGCCCGTCGCTGGTGCCGGCCGGGATGGGCAGTGCGCGCGGCGGGTCGTAGACCGTGCCGGCCAGCACCGTGTGCACACCCCACCACGAGAGCGTGACCGCCGCGCCCGTGGCGAGCGACCACGCCATGGCGTGAACAAGTCCTCTACGCATCCGGGCCATCCTGCACCACGGCACCCCCGGGCGTCCCGCAGGGTGGACCTTCCCTCGTCGTCCCCCGTATGGCGTACGGTGCGGCCCATGGCAAGTGTGCTCGTGGTCGAGGACGACCAGTTCGTGCGCTCGGCCCTCATCCGGCATCTGACCGAGGCCTCCCACACCGTACGGAGCGTCGGCACGGCCCTCGAGGCGCTGCGCGAGGTCGCCCATTTCCGTTTCGACGTGGTCATCCTGGACCTCGGACTGCCCGATCTGGACGGGTCCGAGGCGCTGAAGATGCTGCGCGGCATCACCGACGTACCCGTGATCATCGCGACCGCGCGGGACGACGAGACGGAGATCGTCCGGCTCCTCAACGACGGTGCGGACGACTACCTCACCAAGCCCTTCTCCGTGGAACACCTGTCGGCGCGGATGGCCGCCGTGCTGCGCCGCTCGCGGGCCGCGGCGGGCGAGGCGCCGCCGTCGCGGGTGATCCAGGTCGGCGGTCTGTCGATCGACCCCCTGCGACGGCAGGCGGAGCTCGACGGGACCGGTCTCGACCTGACCCGCCGCGAGTTCGACCTGCTGGCCTTCCTCGCGGGCCGGCCGGGGGTGGTCGTGCCGCGCAAGGAGCTGCTGGCCGAGGTCTGGCAGCAGTCCTACGGGGACGATCAGACCATCGACGTACATTTGTCATGGCTACGGCGGAAGTTGGGTGAAACAGCCGCCCGTCCCCGCTATCTGCACACCCTGCGCGGGGTGGGCGTGAAGCTGGAGCCGCCTCGGGAGCCGCAGCCGTGAGATGGGCTCTCGTCAAGGTCTCACTGGCCGTCACCGCCATGGTCGTCGTCGCCTTCGCCGTACCGCTCGGCCTCGTCGTCAAGGAGATGGCGAGCGACCGGGCCTTCTCCAACGCCGAGCGGCGCGCCGCCGGACTGGCGCCCGTGCTCGCGATCACCACCGACCGCGAGGAGCTCGACCGGGCGGTCGCCACCACCGAGGACGGGGCCGCCGGGCGGATGGCCGTCCATGTCCCCGCCGCCGACGAGGCGGGCGGGAAGGCCCTGGAGATCGGCACCCGCCGGGCCGACGAGAACGATCTGCGGACCACCCGGCAACTGGGGCGGGCCACCATCGCCGAGGTCGAGGGCGGCTCCGTCCTCCTCCAGCCCACGGCGCTCAGCTCCGGACAGGTCGCCGTCGTCGAACTCTTCGTCCCCGAGGGCGAGGTCACCAACGGGGTCGCCACCGCCTGGCTGGTCCTGGCCGGCGTCGGCATCGCCCTGATCATCGGCTCCGTCGCCGTCGCGGACCGGCTCGGCGTCCGGATGGTCCGGCCCGCCCAGCGGCTCGCCGGCGCCGCCCACGACCTGGGCGAGGGCAGGCTCGGCGCGCGCGTCCCCGAAGAGGGCCCGCCCGAGCTCAAGTCGGCGGCGATCGCCTTCAACTCGATGGCCGACCAGGTCGTCCAGCTCCTCGCCAACGAGCGCGAGCTGGCCGCGGACCTCTCCCACCGGCTCCGTACCCCGCTGACCGTGCTGCGGCTCAACACGGCCTCGCTCGGCTCCGGTCCGGCGGCCGAGCAGACCCGGGCCGCGGTGGAGCAGCTGGAGCGCGAGGTGGACACGATCATCCGCACGGCGCGGGAGGCCAAGCCGCAGACCCAGGCCACCGGCCCGGGCGCGGGCTGCGACGCCTCCGAGGTCGTCCGGGAGCGGATGGACTTCTGGTCCGCGCTCGCCGAGGACGAGGGTCGCAAGGTGCGGGTGGCGGGCATCGACCGCCCGGTGCGGATCCCGGTCGCCCGGCCCGAACTCGTCGCCGCGCTCGACGCGCTGCTCGGCAACGTCTTCCGCCACACCTCCGAGGGGACGGCCTTCTCCGTCGACGTCCACAACGGCGACGACGCGGTCATCGTCCTGGTCTCCGACGCAGGCCCCGGCATCGCCGACCCGGCCGCCGCACTGACCCGGGGCAACAGCGGCCATCGCGCCGGCTCCACCGGCCTCGGCCTCGACATCGTGCGCCAGATGGCCGAGTCCACGGGCGGTGACGTCCGCATCGGGCATTCGGTGCTCGGCGGCACCGAGGTCCGCATCTGGATCGGCCTGGACGGCCGTCGCTCCGGCAGTGAGGCCGGCCGCCGTGCCAACCGGGTGGGCCGCCGCAAGCGGGGCGGCCAGGGCTCCCGGCGGGCCGGGGACGTCTGAACCTTTCGTCGTTCCGATGGCTTCCTTAAGCGGAGCCTAAGAATCCTCAACCCGAGCCTCCTCGTACGTATTTGTCCGTTTCCCGCTCGCTAGCGTGCTGCCCGCACCCCACCCCCACTCCCGGCACACAGAGGCAGGCACGCGATGGGCACCAGTTCGCACCGGCGCAGGGCGAGCGGCAGGACCAAGGTCATCGGCGCGGTCGTCGCGTCGGCGGTGATCGGGGGCGCCGCGTTCGCGCTCACGGGCACCGCCCAGGCCGCGGCCGTCGGCGCCGCGTACACCAGGACCAGCACCTGGACCGGCGGCTACACCGGCCAGTACGTCGTGACCAACCAGACCTCCAGCGTCCAGTCGGGGGGCTGGACGCTGGAGTTCGACCTGCCGGCCGGGACGACGATCGGCTCCCTGTGGAACGGTGAGCACACCGTCTCGGGGCAGCACGTCACCGTGAAGCCCGCGAGCTGGAACAAGGAGCTCGCCCCCGGCCAGTCCGTCACCGTCGGCTTCGTGACCTCGGCCTCCGGCGAGGCCGGAGACCCCGCCAACTGCCTGATCAACAAGGCCACCTGCTCCGTCGGCGGAGCCACCCCGACGCCCAGCGGCCGGCCCACCGAGCAGCCCACGGCCACCGTGGCCCCGACCTCCTCGGCCACCCCCACCGCCACCGCGACGCCCACGCCGAGCCAGACCGCCACGACGGCCCCGACGCCCACCCCGACGGCGACCTCCACCGGCACCCCGGGCGCCGTCGCGAAGTACGCGCCCTACATCGACACCTCCCTCTACCCGTCGTACGACATGCTCGCGACCGCCGACGCCACCGGTGTGAAGGAGTTCAACCTCGCCTTCATCACCTCCGGCGGCTCCTGTGCCCCGCTGTGGGGCGGAGTCACCGACCTCGCAAACGACAAGGTGGCCTCCCAGATAGGCGCCCTGCGGGCCAAGGGCGGAGACGTCCGCGTCTCCTTCGGCGGCGCCGCCGGCCACGAACTGGCCCTCAATTGCTCCAGCTCCGCCGATCTCGCGGCGGCCTACGGCAAGGTCGTCGACCAGTACAAGCTCACCAAGGTCGACTTCGACATCGAGGGCGCGGCCCTGCCGGACACCGCGGCGAACACCCGCCGTTCGCAGGCGATCGCCCAGCTCCAGAAGTCCCACCCCGGCCTGAACGTCTCCTTCACCCTGCCGGTCATGCCCGAGGGCCTGACCCAGCCCGGCGTGGACCTCCTCGCCGACGCCAAGAGGAACGGCGTCCGCGTCGACGCGGTCAACATCATGGCGATGGACTACGGACCGGCCTACAGCGGGGACATGGGCCAGTACGCGATCCAGGCCGCGACCGCGACCCAGGCCCAGATCAAGGGTGTCCTCGGGCTGAGCGACGCGGCCGCCTGGAAGGCCGTCGCCGTCACCCCGATGATCGGTGTCAACGACGTCACCACCGAGATCTTCAAGGTCGACGACGCCACCCAGCTGGTGGACTTCGCGAAGTCCAAGGGCATCGGCTGGCTGTCGATGTGGTCCTCGACCCGCGACAAGCAGTGCGCGGCCGGCGCGGTCAACCACGCGGACGCCACCTGCTCCTCGATCCTCCAGCAGCCGCTGGCCTTCACGAAGGCGTTCGCCGCCTACAAGTGAGCCACTGAGCCCCCCCACACCGCGCGCTCCGGCCGGGCCACCCCCACCCCCGGCCGGAGCGCGCTCCCTTGCGCTCCCGCCCGGATCAGGCCCGCTCCACCTCGCTCAGGAACTCGGTGATCAGCTTCCCCCACACCGCCGGGTTCTCGGCGAAGGGAGCGTGGCCCGTGGCCAGTTCGGCGAGCCGCGCGCCGGGGATGCCGGCCGCGACGGCCCGATGCAGCGCGGGCGCCACCAGCCGGTCCTCGGTCGACGATATGACCAGTGTCGGCACGCCCACCCGGGGCAGGTCCTCCCGGACGTCGGCCCGCGCCACCAGGTCCGCGTGACGAGGGGTCGCTGTGCGGTGCGTCACATCGGCTCCTCGCGCCGGTCGCCGAGGATGTCACCGGAGGGCGCCGGAGGGTGTCGGAGTCGCCCGGAAGGGAGGCGTCGCGCACCTCACAGTCGGCGCCGCGCGGGGATCGGTTGCCCGGGAACGACCGAGGCCCCGGTTCGCATGAACCGGGGCCTCGACCTTCAGGGTGAGTAACGGGACTCGAACCCGCGACATCCTGGACCACAACCAGGTGCTCTACCAGCTGAGCTATACCCACCACGACCGGCGGTTTTCCCGAAGGTCTCCCCGACCGGCCGAGAAGAAGTCTACAGGGTCCGAGCGGGTGCTCGCGCCCGCATTCCGCCGGGGTGGCGTCAGGGCCACGTCAGGGGATGTCGGGGCGCGAGCAGGGGCTACGTGGTGCGGGGACTCACTCGCCGGGCACGACGTGGCGTGCGGCGATCTGCTTCGCCGTGTCCGAGTCCGGTCCGGGCTGCGGGACGAAGATCGCCTCGCGGTAGTAGCGCAGCTCGGCGATGGACTCGCGGATGTCGGCCAGCGCGCGGTGGTTGCCGCTCTTCTCCGGACTGTTGAAGTACGCCCTCGGGTACCAGCGGCGGGCCAGCTCCTTGACCGAGGAGACATCGACGATCCGGTAGTGCAGGTGGTTCTCCAGCGCAGGCATGTCGCGCGACAGGAAGCCGCGGTCGGTGGAGACCGAGTTCCCGCACAGGGGCGCCTTGCCCGGCTCCTTGACGTGCTCGCGTACGTAGGCGAGGACCTGCGCCTCCGCGTCGGCGAGGGTGGTGCCACCGGGCAGGGCGTCGAGGAGGCCGGAGGACGTGTGCATCTGGCGCACGATCTCGGGCATGGTCTCCAGCGCCGTGTCCGGCGGGCGGATCACGATGTCCACCCCTTCGCCGAGCACGTTCAGTTCCGAGTCGGTGACCAGTGCGGCCACCTCGATGAGTGCGTCGTCCGTCAACGAGAGCCCGGTCATCTCGCAGTCGATCCACACCATGCGATCGTTCATGCGTCCTACCTTAGGGGGTGCCCAGGGGATCGGGCCCTGCTTGCGCCGCGGCATCCCTGCTGCGCCGCGCACCCTCCGCCTGCCGCGTCCTACGACGACGGGCGCCGCGGGGAGGTGTCCCCGGGGCGCCCGTCGGTTCGCGTGCGCGCTTCGCCCTCTACGGGGCGCTGCGCTGGCCCGGCAGGGCCGGGCGGCCCGCCGCGTACAGGTCGGGCTGCGGCTTGCCCGGCTCCAGCGGCCCGCCGGGACGCCGGGTGACCGGCGACACCTGCGAGGGCACCATCGGGTCGAGCACGGTGGTCGCCGTCTCGGCCTGGGGGCGCCGGGCCCGGTAGGCCGCGCGGTACGCGGCCGGCGAGGAGCCGAGCTGGCGGCGGAAGTGGCCGCGCAGCGCCACCGGGGAGCGGAAGCCGCAGCGGCCCGCGACCTCGTCGACCGAGTAGTCGGAGGTCTCGAGCAGGCGCTGGGCCTGCAGCACCCGCTGGGTGATCAGCCACTGCAGGGGAGCGCTGCCGGTGAGCGAGCGGAACCTGCGGTCGAACGTCCGCCGTGACATGTACGCACGGGCCGCCAGGGTCTCCACGTCGAACTGCTCGTGGAGGTGCTCCAGGGCCCAGGCGACGACCTCCGCGAGCGGGTCGGCGCCGATCTCCTCTGGTAAAGACCTGTCGAGGTAGCGCTCCTGGCCGCCGCTGCGCCGCGGCGGGACGACCAGGCGGCGCGCCAGGGCGCCCGCGGCCTCCGTGCCGTGGTCGGTCCGCACGATGTGCAGACACAGGTCGATTCCGGCCGCGGTGCCGGCCGATGTCAGTACGTCCCCGTCGTCGACGAAGAGCTCCCGCGGATCCACGTGGACCGACGGATAGCGCTTGGCGAGCGTCGGCGCGTACATCCAGTGCGTGGTGGCCGGGCGGCCGTCGAGCAGTCCGGCCGCGGCGAGCACGAACGCGCCGGTGCACAGCCCGACGATCCGCGCGCCCTCTTCGTGTGCCCGGCGCAGCGCTTCGAGCGCCTCCGGCGGTGGCGGCGAGGTGATCGACCGCCAGGCCGGTACGACGACGGTGCCGGCGCGGCTGATCGCTTCCAGGCCGTACGGCGCGGTCAGTTCGAGGCCCCCTGTGGTCCGCAGCGGGCCTTCCTCGCCGGCGCACACCAGCAGCCGGTAGCGCGGCACTCCGGCGTCCTGCCGGTCGATTCCGAACACGGAGAGCGGGATGGAGCTCTCGAAGATGGGGCCGCCGCTGAACAGCAGCACCGCGACGACTTCGCGACGGCGGCGCCCGGAAAGCTTCCGTGCGGCCTCCGGTACGGCGGAGTCCTGGCTCATGACGCTAAGCCCCCCTCGGTGTTCGCGTCTCCCTGGTCCTGTCGCTCCTGCACGTTTCCCCTCGGTTTTGCACGAGACCCCAGTCTTCGATACCCATGATCGAATCTACTGTGTTCCGTGGCGCCGGCGTGACAAGTTCTCCATCCGGCACATTGTCGACAAGGCAACTTGGCGCGAAGCATTCGATCACGAAGCGTTCCACTCGTGGGCCGCGCAGGGAAGTGCGTCTTGCGCGCATGGCCCGTCCCCGTAGGGTGTGCGCGCCACCGGCGGGGCTTTCATGCCTGGTGGCCAGGGGGTTGAGGGGGCATTCCACCAAGGACTCGCCCGCAACTGGAAGTTGGCTGAAAACATACGGGTGTGGGTGTACGAACCTGTCAGCTCTACGGGGGGTTCGTCAGCTCCGACGGGCGTTCCGGCCGCCCTGGGAGCGCCGTGATCGAGGCCGCGCGGCCTCGGCGCGCAGACCCCGCTCCGCGCGGCGCAGCAGGACCCGGCAGGCCGCCGTCACCGCGGCCAGCCCGAGCGCCGTCCCGGCCGCCCCGCCCAGTGAGGTGCCGTAGCCGACGAGGACGACCGGGACCAGGACGCAGCAGAAGACCGCCCAGCGGACGACGTCCTCCGCCGACTCCCCGGCCGCGCTCCCCGCGCCCCCCGCCGCGCTCCGTGTGCTCCCGGCGCCTCCCGCGCTCCCACTCCTCCCCGAGGGCTCCGGGAGGCGGCGTCGGCCGGGCGCCGGCGATGGGGGCGGGACGGGGGAGGGCGTGGCGGTGGAGGTGGCGGCGGCCGGTGGTGCGGGCACGGGCGGGACTCCCTGCGACGGTGACTGGACCTGTGGCAACGAGGAGCGGAACGTTCCGGTCACTGCGAGTGGCGGCCGTTCGTGCCCCGTACGGACGCCTGTAGGACACAACCGGCATTGCCATATCGGGAGGGGCTCGTGCATGCTCCCTGGGACGCCGTGCGATCGCTGTGTGTGGTCGCGACGGCTCTGGGCAGGAGAGGAGTGTCGCCGTACCCTTGGGGGTATGGGCTTGGGAAGATGATTCCCGGACACAGCTCCGCCGCCAACCGTTGTTCGTACGACGTTCTCCATCGTCCCCTCCCAACAGGACTTCTTCGCCGAGACACCGATGGCCGGTCACGAATTCCCCGAACCCGCGGACCGCAAGCGCGTCGCCGACTCCACGGTCGACCCCCTCGCGGTGGAACAGCCACGTCATTCCTGTGATCCCGCCTTCCGGCACGGAGTGGTCGTCGGCTTCGACGGCTCGACCTCCAGCGAGCGGGCCCTCGCGTACGCCATCGGCATGGCCAAGCGCTCCGGCTCCGGCCTGATCATCGTCCACGTCGCCAACCGGCTGCCCACCACGGTCTGGGCGGGCTGCGAGCCGCCGGTCTTCGTCGACGTACCGGACCACCGCACCGAGGTGCTCGGTCTCGAGCTCGCCTGCGCCGACTACCTCGCCGAGGTCCCCTGGATCCTCGTCGAGCGCGGTGGCGACATCTGCCACGAGTTGGAGGAGGTCGGCCGTGAGTACTCGGCCGACGCGATCGTGGTCGGCTCCACGCACGGCATCGTCGGCCGGATCTTCGGCTCGGTGGCCGGACGCCTCGCGAAGCGCGCGCAGCGTCCCGTGATCGTCATTCCCTGAGCCGTACGGACCGGCCGCGCCGGCTCGATCCCTACGGCTTCATCTTCTCGACACTTCGTCAACTCCCTTGCTACGGCGATAATTTTCGCCTCCGACAGGTGATTTGTGCGCTTGTGAAGGGTAGTTAAAGGTCACCGGAACAAGCAGCTCACGCAGCACAACTGCCCACTTGAAGGGAGCCCGCCGTGGACAACGAAGTCGCCGCGGGAAACACCACCTCCACTCTCGGCCACCTCGCGCTCGGACTGACCTTGCTGGCCTTCGGCATCGGCAGCACGGGCGTCATAGACAACGTCGCGGCGTCCGACGCCGCAGCCCTCGCCACCTGGGTCGGCGGCGTGGCGCTCTTCCTCGTCGGTCTGCTCGCCCTGCGCGCCGGCGACGGCGGGACGGGCACGGCCTATTCGGCGCTCGGCGCCTTCTGGTTCACCTGGGGGACCGGAGTGGGCGGCGACGCCTCGGCCGAGGCGACAGGTCTCTTCCTGCTGCTGTGGGCGCTGCTCGCGCTCACGCTGACGGTGGCGGCCGGGGGCAGCGGACTGTTCGGGCAGGGCGTGTACGGGCTGCTGTTCGTCGCGCTGCTGCTGCTCGGCATCGGCGCACTCGCCGACAACGGCGGGCTGGGCAAGGCGGGCGGCTGGGTCGCCGCGGTCGCCGGTCTCGCGGCCTGGTACGGCGCGACGGCGGCGGTGGCCAACTGGCCGACCTCGCTGAAGAGCGCCGCGGGCCGGGGTGTGACGGCCACCGGCTGACGCGGGCCCGCGCGGGCCCCGGGGCGGGGCCGTGGGGCCCGCGCGCATGAAAGCGGTCCCTGTGCACAGGTGGCGTGCACAGGGACCGCTGTGTGTCCGGCCGGGCGTCCGGCCCTCCGGGGACAGGTCCGGAATGCGGGCGGACGGGCTTTCCCGGCCGTGGTCGAGTCTCCGGGGGACAGGCCCGGATGCTGCTACTCGACCGTGACGGACTTGGCCAGGTTGCGCGGCTTGTCGATGTCGCGGCCCATGGCGAGCGCCGTGTGGTACGCGAGGAGCTGGAGCGGGATGCCCATCAGGATCGGGTCCAGCTCGTCCTCGTTCTTCGGGACGACGATGGTGTGGTCGGCCTTCGCCTGCGGCTGGTGCGCGACCGCGAGGATGCGGCCGCTGCGGGCCTTGATCTCCTCCAGGGCGGCGCGGTTCTTCTCCAGCAGGTCGTCGTCGGGGACGATCGCGACCGTCGGCAGGGCCGGCTCGATCAGGGCGAGCGGGCCGTGCTTCAGCTCGGAGGCCGGGTAGGCCTCGGCGTGGATGTAGGAGATCTCCTTGAGCTTCAGGGAGGCCTCCAGGGCGACCGGGTAGCCCCGCACGCGGCCGATGAACATCATCGACTGGGCGCCCGCGTACTCCGCGGCGATCTTCTTGATCTCGTCCTCGGTCTCGAGGATCTCGCTGATCTGCCCGGGCAGCTTGCGCAGGCCCTCGATGATCCGCTTGCCGTCGGTCACCGAGAGGTCGCGGATGCGGCCGAGGTGGAGAGCGATGAGCGCGAAGGCGGTGACCGTGTTGGTGAAGCACTTGGTGGAGACGACGCAGACCTCGGGGCCGGCGTGCACGTACACGCCGCCGTCGGCCTCGCGGGCGATGGCCGAGCCGACGACGTTGACGACGCCGATGACCCGGGCGCCCTTGCGCTTCAGCTCCTGGACGGCGGCCAGCACGTCGTACGTCTCACCGGACTGCGAGACGGCGATGTAGAGGGTGTCGGGGTCCACGACCGGGTTGCGGTAGCGGAACTCCGAGGCCGGCTCGGCGTCGGCGGGGATACGGGCCATGGACTCGATGAGCCCGGCGCCGATGAGGCCGGCGTGGTACGAGGTGCCGCAGCCGAGGATCTTGATGCGGCGGATGGAGCGGGCCTCGCGGGCGTCGAGGTTCAGGCCGCCCAGGTGGACCGTGGAGAAGCGGTCGTCGATCCGGCCGCGCAGCACGCGGTCGACCGCGTCGGGCTGCTCGGAGATCTCCTTGTGCATGTACGTGTCGTGGCCGCCCATGTCGTAGGAGGCGGCCTCCCACTCCACGGTCTCCGGGGTGGCCGTCGTCGAGGCGCCCGAGGTCGTGTACGTACGGAAGTCGTCGGCCTTCAGGGTGGCCATCTCGCCGTCGTCGAGGGTGACGACCTGGCGGGTGTGGGCGATCAGGGCGGCGACGTCGGAGGCGACGAACATCTCCTTCTCGCCGATGCCGAGGACGACCGGGGAGCCGTTGCGGGCCACCACGATGCGGTCGTTGAAGTCGGCGTGCATGACGGCGATGCCGTAGGTGCCCTCGATGACCTTGAGCGCCTCGCGGACCTTCTCCTCCAGGCTGGTGGCCTGGGAGCGGGCGATCAGGTGGGTGATGACCTCGGTGTCGGTCTCGGAGGCGAAGACGACGCCGTCCGCCTCGAGCTTGGCGCGCAGCTCCTGCGCGTTGTCGACGATGCCGTTGTGGACGACCGCGACCTTGTTCTCGGGGTCCAGGTGCGGGTGCGAGTTGATGTCGCTCGGCGCGCCGTGGGTGGCCCAGCGGGTGTGGGCGATGCCGGTGGTGCCGGTGAAGCGCTTGGGGACGCGGGCCTCGAGGTCACGGACCCGGCCCTTGGCCTTCACCATCTTCAGGCCGGAGGCCTTCGGGCTGGTGATCACGATGCCGGCGGAGTCGTACCCCCGGTACTCCAGCCGCTGCAGACCTTCCAGCAGCAGCGGGGCCACGTCGCGCTTTCCGATGTAACCGACAATTCCGCACATAAAGGTGTAACCCCTCCAAGGTAGTGGGCGTGCTCAGCCGTAGACGATGCGGCGCAGTTGCCGGAGCGAGAGCTCCGGCGGCGCCACGGCGCGGTGCGGCAACTCGGCCGCGATGCGCTCGAAGATCTCGGCGTTCACGGCGCCACCGGACTGCAGTTCGCGGTGGCGACGGCGGACGAAGTCCTCGGTCGACTCGTCGAAGTACGCCAGCACGTCGAGAACCACCCGGGCGGCCTCACCGCGCTGCAGCGCGGTGCTGCGCACCAGGTGGTCGATGAGGTCGTCATGCGACGGGCGGCGTTCGAGCACCCGTGAATACTGAGGGGTACCCGGGCGACTTCGCAAGAATCCTGCCCGAAATCGGGCAGACGCTTCCATGATCACCGCCCTGGACGGCCAAATTGGTCTACACCTTGACCGCGCAAGTGGTCCACGGTACGCATGGTGACTGTTCGGATACGCATATCCACAGCCGCGAAGTCCATCGAAAGGGACCATGTCTGTGAGACAGCGCAGAACGCTTCCCCGTGTGCTCGGCGCCCTGCTGCTCCTTGCGGCGGCCGGCATCTCCTGCGTCGGAGCCGCCCCCAGCGCCCATTCCGCCGCCGAACCCGCGCTCCGTCCGCTCGGCCGGGTCGTCCCGGCCCCCGCCTCCGTGACGCCCGGCGGGCAGCCGTACACGGTCGACGCCGCCACCCGTATCCGCGTCGACGAGGACTCCCGGGAGTCCCGTGCCGTCGCCGACTACCTCGCCGGGGTCCTCCGCCCCTCGACCGGCCACGCGCTGCCCGTCGTCGACGAGTACGCGGCGGCCGGCGGCATCCGGCTCCGCCTCACCCGGGACGCCGCGCTCGGCGACGAGGGCTACCGGCTGCAGTCGACACGCGGCGGCATCACCCTCACGGCCCACCGCCCCACGGGTCTTTTCCGGGGTGTCCAGACCCTGCGCCAGCAGCTCCCGGCGGCCGTCGAGAAGCGCACGGTGCAGCCCGGCCCCTGGCAGGTCGCGGGCGGCACCATCACCGACACCCCGCGCTACGCCTACCGGGGGGCGATGCTCGACGTCTCCCGCCACTTCTTCACGGTCGAGCAGGTCAAGCGCTACATCGACCAGCTCGCCCTCTACAAGATCAACAAGCTGCATCTGCATCTCTCCGACGACCAGGGCTGGCGCATCGCCATCGACTCCTGGCCCCGGCTCGCCACCCACGGCGGCTCCACCCAGGTCGGCGGCGGCCCCGGCGGCTACTACACCAAGGACGACTACAAGGAGATCGTCCGCTACGCCGCCTCCCGCCATCAGGAGGTCGTCCCCGAGATCGACGTGCCCGGACACACCAACGCCGCACTCGCCTCGTACGCCGAGCTGAACTGCAACGGCGTCGCCCCGCCGCTCTACACGGGCACCAACGTGGGCTTCAGCTCCCTGTGCGTGCCGAAGGAGGTCACGTACGACTTCGTGGACGACGTGATCCGCGAGCTCGCCGCGCTGACCCCGGGGAAGTACCTCCACATCGGCGGCGACGAGGCGCACTCCACGCCCCACGCGGACTACGTCGCCTTCATGGACAAGGTCCAGCCGGTCGTCGCCAAGTACGGCAAGACCGTGATCGGCTGGCACCAGCTGACCGGCGCCACGCCGGCCGAGGGCGCGCTCGCGCAGTACTGGGGCCTCGACCGCACCAGCGCCGCGGAGAAGGAGCAGGTCGCGGCGGCGGCGCGGAACGGCACCGGGCTGATCCTCTCGCCCGCCGACCGGGTCTACCTCGACATGAAGTACACGAAGGACACCAAGCTGGGTCTCGCCTGGGCCGGCTACGTCGAGGTGCAGCGGTCCTACGACTGGAACCCGGCGGCCTATCTGCCGGGCGCGCCTGAGTCGGCCGTGAAGGGCGTCGAGGCACCGCTGTGGACGGAGACCATCTCCACGAACGCCCACGTCGACCAGATGGCCTTCCCGCGCCTGCCGGGCGTGGCGGAGCTGGGCTGGTCCCCGGCGGCGACGCACGACTGGGAGCAGTACAAGGCGCGGCTCGCGGAGCAGGGTCCGCGGTTCGAGGCGCTCGGCATCGACTACTACCGCTCGCCGCAGGTTCCCTGGACCGCGGCCGAGTAGTACGAAGCGCGGGCCCGGCGGAGGACCGTACTCCGCCGGGCCCGCGCCGGTCTCAACGGGTGAACCGCGCGATCGGGTTCACCAGGTCGCCGACGAGCTGGAGCGCCGCCGACGGGTCCGCCAGGTCCACCATCTGCTTGTTGTTGCGCAGCTGGAGGCGGTTGAGGGCGGAGAGCGCGAAGGTCTCCGCGAACATGTCGTACTGCGCGAACTTCTCCGCCAGCTCCGGCTTCGACTCCTGGTAGCCGCGCACGCACTCCGCGACCGTCCGCCAGAACGCGTCCTCGTCGAGCACGCCCTCCGCCGCCAGCGTCGACGCGAGGAAGCGGAAGAAGCAGTCGAAGACGTCCGTGAAGATCGACAGCAGCTTCATGTCCTCGGGGACCTCGGCGCGGACCCGCTCCACCGCCGGCGGCAGGACCGCGGCCGGGTCCATCACGCAGATCTCCTCGGCGATGTCCTTGAAGATCGCGCGGGAGACCGCGCCGCGCTCGTCGAGGGCCAGGATCACGTTCTCGCCGTGCGGCATGTAGACCAGGTCGTAGGCGTAGAAGCTGTGCAGCACCGGCAGCAGGTACGCGTCCAGGTAGCCACGCAGCCACTCCGTCGGCGCGAGGCCCGAGTCCTTGATGAGGGCTCCGGCGAACGACGCGCCCGCGTGGTCGACGTGGAGCAGCGAGGCCATCGTCGCGAGCCGCTCGCCCGGGGCCAGCGAGGCCACCGGCGACTCGCGCCAGAGCGCGGCGAGCATCTTGCGGTACGGCGAGTAGCGGTCGGTGGCGGCCTCGTACTCCAGGTGCCGGTAGCCGACGGCCGCCCGCTCGCGGATGATCGAGAACCGGGCCGCCTGGAGGACGGAGTCGGCCTCGATCAGCCCCGCCAGCCAGTCGTTGATCGCCGGGGTCGCCTCCATGTACGCGGCCGAGAGCCCGCGCATGAAGCCCATGTTGAGGACCGACAGCGCCGTCTTGACGTAGTGCTTGGCCGGGTCGGAGGAGTTGAAGAAGGTACGGATGGACTGCTGGGCCAGATAGCCGTCGTCGCCCTCGCCCAGATAGACCAGACGCTCCTGGGCGACCTCGGCGGCGAAGGTGACCGACAGCTTGTTCCACCACTGCCACGGGTGGGCCGGCATCAGCAGGTAGTCCGCCAGGTCCAGGCCGCGCTCGGCGAGGATCTCGGCGAACCCGTCGACGGTCTTGTCGCCCAGCTCGGCGCGGATGAAGGCGTCGTAGTCGATGCCCACGCCGGCCGTGAAGGTGGCGCGGTCGCGGCGGGCGGCCAGCCAGATCAGGTGGATCTCGCCGGCGGCCTCGGGGGCGTACGCGCGGTACTCGTCCACACCGAAGCCGAGCCGGCCGTTGTTGGCGACGAAGCAGGGGTGACCCTCGGTCATCCCGGTCTCGATCGCCTGGAAGTCCGCGCGCGCCAGCTCGGCGGCGGTGACCTGCGGCTTGGTCGACTTGAACGCCGTACCGGCCAGGGTGGAGGAGATCTCCTCCAGGTAGACCGGCAGGATCTCGTCGCTCAGGCCCAGCGAGCCGCGCAGCTCGGTGATGAACATCAGGGCGTCGAGGGGGAGGCGCTCCTCGCCGCGGTGGCGGCTGATGGACTCCGGGTGGACGTGCCAGTGGTCGAGCGCGAAGCGGTCGGCGGTGAAGCGGTACTCGGTCGTGCCGTCGTCGCCGAGGACCTTGTAGCGGCTCTCCCCCAGCTCCTGCGGGTTGAGGAGACGCTCGTGGGCGAACTCGGCGAGGCCCTTGCGGATCAGCGCGCGGTTGGCGTCCGCCCAGCGCGCCGGGGTGAGGTGGGCGACGGGGTTCACGCGGCGACTCCCACGGCGGTCTCGAACTGCGCGCGGGTGCAGAAGCTCAGCAGGGCCTGCTTCTCCGGCTTCCGGATCTCCCGTTCCGGCACGAAGCCGACGGCCTCGTTGAGCGCGTGGACGGCGGTGTTGCGGACGTCGGGCTCGACGACGACCCGCGCGGTCGCCGGGTCGGCGAAGAGCTCGGCCATCACGGCGGTGATGACCGTCCGGGTGAAGCCGCGTACGGGGGTGTCGGTGGGCGCGACGAGGAAGTGCATCCCGACGTCGCCCGGGAGCGGCTCGTACAGGCCGACCAGTTCGACGTACCGGGGGTCGTACCGCTCCATGAGGAAGACGGGCTTCTCGTCCACGAGGCCGATGAAGGCGTCGTGGTGCGGGTGCGCGGCGATCGCCATGTACTCGCGCTCGACGTCCTCGAGCTTCGCGTCCTGCATCATCCAGAAGGCGGCTTTGGGGTGAGTGACCCACGGGTGGATCAGCTCGGCGTCCCGGAGAGGATCGTAGGGACGTATGCGAACGGTCATACCGCGAACTCCTGGAAAGCGATGGTCTTCTCGACGGGGTAGTAGTCGGAGCCCAGCATGGCGCCGATGATGTACGCGTTGCGGTACGCCCCCATGCCCAGGTCGGGCGAGGTGATGGAGTGCGTGTGCACGGCGGCGTTCTGCAGGAAGACGCCGCGCCCCGTCGTGTCGATCGAGTAGTTGCGGGCCACGTCGAAGCGGCCCTGTCCGTCCCACTTGAGGCGGTCCTTGACCGGCTCGAGGAAGGCGGGGACGGCGTACTTGTAGCCGGTCGCGAGGATCAGGCCCTCGGTCTCGACGGTGAAGTCCTTCTCCTGCTCCTCCTGATGGAAGCCGAGCGTGTACGTGCCGCTGGTGTCGTCGTACGCGGCGGAGTGCAGCGCCGAGTTGGTGAGCAGGCGCGTGGGGACCGGACCGGCCAGGTTCTTCTGGTAGAGCAGGTCGAAGATCGCGTCGATCAGCTCGCCGTCGATGCCCTTGAACAGGTTCTTCTGCTGGGTCTCCAGGCGGTACCGGGTCTGCTCGGGCAGCGCGTGGAAGTAGTCCACGTACTCCGGCGAGGTCATCTCCAGCGTGAGCTTGGTGTACTCCAGCGGGAAGAAGCGCGGCGAGCGCGTCACCCAGTTGAGCCGGTAGCCGTGGACGTCGATCTCGGACAGGAGGTCGTAGTAGATCTCCGCCGCGCTCTGGCCGCTGCCGACCAGGGTGATCGACTTCTTCTTCTGCAGCTCCTCCTTGTTCTGGAGGTAGCGCGAGTTGTGGATCAGGTCGCCGCCGAGGCCCTGGCAGGAGTCGGGGACGTACGGCGGGGTGCCGGTGCCGAGCACGATCCGGCGGGCCCGGAAGGCCTCTCCGGCCTCGGTCGTCACCACGTACTCCTCGCCGGCCTCGTCGTACGAGACGGAGGCGACGGTGGTGGAGAAGCGGATGGAGGAGAGCTTCGCGGCGGCCCAGCGGCAGTAGTCGTTGTACTCGGTGCGCAGCGGGTAGAAGTTCTCGCGGATGTAGAAGGAGTAGAGCCGTCCCTTCTCCTTCAGATAGCTGAGGAAGGAGTACGGGGAGGTCGGGTCGGCGAGCGTGACCAGGTCCGACATGAACGGGGTCTGGAGGTGGGCGCCTTCGAGGAACATCCCCGAGTGCCACTCGAAGTCCGGCTTGGACTCCAGGAAGAGGCCGTTCAACTCGTCGATGGGCTCGGTCAGGCAGGCGAGGCCGAGGTTGAACGGACCGAGCCCGATGCCGATGAAGTCGTACGTGGCGGGGATATCAGGCGTGGACAAGGGTCTCTCCCAGGTACTGCTCGGCGTGGCCGGCTATCAGATCGAGGACGGCGGCGATGTCCGCCAGAGTCGTCTCGGGGTTGAGCAGGGTGAATTTCAGGTACTGGCGGCCGTCGACCTTGGTCCCGGCGACGACGGCCTCGCCGGAGGCGAAGAGCGCCTTGCGCGCGTAGAGGTTGGCGCGGTCGATGTCCGCGGGCGAGGTGACGGCCTCGGGGATGTAGCGGTAGACGAGGGTGGACAGCTGCGGCTGGACGACCACGTCGTAGCGCGGGTCGGCGGCGAGCAGCTCGAAGCCGGCCGCGGCCAGGTCGCAGACCTCGTCGAAGAGCTCTCCGACACCGTCGGCGCCCATCACGCGCAGGGTCATCCACAGCTTGAGCGCGTCGAAGCGGCGGGTGGTCTGGAGGGACTTGTCGACCTGGTTCGGGATCTGCTCCGCGATCGTGGTGGGGGTCCCCCCTGCTCGAGCGGAGCCGAGAGCTTGGGGGAGCGGGTTCAGGTAGTCCGCGTGGTACGTGGCGTGGCGCAGCGTCGCCCCGTCCCTGACCAGGACGGCGGAGGAACTCACCGGCTGGAAGAAGGACTTGTGGTAGTCGACGGTGACGGAGTCGGCGTGCTCGATGCCGTCCAGGAGGTGGCGGCGGTCGCGCGAGGCCAGGAGTCCGCAGCCGTAGGCGGCGTCGACGTGCATCCAGGCGCCGTACTCGTCCGCCAGGGCGGCGATCTCGGGCAGCGGGTCGATGGAGCCGAAGTCGGTGGTGCCGGCGGTGGCGACGATCGCCATCGGGGTCAGCCCCTCGGCGCGGCAGGCCTCCAGCTCGGCGGCGAGGACGACGGACTGCATCCGCTTGTTGCGGTCGACCGGGATGGAGATGACGGCGTCGGCGCCGAGGCCGAGGAGGGTGGCCGACTTCTGGACGCTGAAGTGGCTGCACTCGGAGGAGAAGATCCGGAGTTTCGCCAGGTCCTTCGTCTTGGCCTCCTCGCGGGCGAGCAGGAGCGCCTGGAGGTTGGACTGCGTACCACCGCTGGTGAACACGCCGTCGGCGGCCGGGCCGAGGCCGATGCGGCCGCAGGTCCAGTCGATGAGCTTGCGCTCGATGAGGGTGCCGCCCGCGCTCTGGTCCCAGGTGTCGAGCGAGGAGTTGACCGCCGAGAGGACGGCCTCGCCGAGGACGGCGGGGATCACGACCGGGCAGTTGAGGTGGCCCAGGTAGCGCGGGTGGTGGAAGTACACGGCGTCGCGGAGGTAGACGCTCTCCAGCTCGTCCAGAGCGGCGGAAGAGTCGCCGAGCGGCTTGTCGAGGTCGACGGCGTCGACGGTGGGAGCCAGCTCGGCGGGGGTCACGCCGGTGAACGGGCGACGCGTCGTGGCGAGTTTGGCCGCCACCCGCTCGACTCCTTCGGTGACGGAGAGCCGGTAGCTCTCCGCCGTGGCGTCATTGAGCAGGTGCGAGCGCATGTGCGGGGCCCTCCCGGGGACGGGGACTCGATCAGTATGAAGTGAGGTTAGCCTAACCTAAGTTTGGCGCAAAATGACCCCCCACCCGCAACGGGTGGGGGGTCATTCGGTGAACGATCTGGGCGGCGGCCACGCGCCGCCCCGCCGTGCCGCTACGCGTCGTCCTGCGTCTCGTCCGGCACCTCGCGCAGGGCGTCCTCGGACAGTCCCTTGCGCCAGTAGCCGACGAACGTCACACGTCGGCGGTCCAGTTCACGCTCCCGCACGAAGTGACGGCGCAGCTCCTTCACCGCACCGGACTCGCCCGCGATCCAGACGTACGGCGCCCGGCCCGGCAGCTCGGCGGCGCGCACCGCGTCCACACCGGAGGGTGCGCCCTCCTCGCGAATCAGCCATGTGACGGTGGCGTCGGCCTGCGTCGCCAGCTCCAGGCGGTCGCCGGAGTAGGGGACTTCGAGATAGACGTGGGCGCGGGTCTCGGCCGGCAGCCACTCCAGGATCGCCGCGGCGGCCGGCAGGGCCGTCTCGTCCGCCCAGATGAGTACGGAGTCGGCGTCGTCCGGCAGTTGGAAGCGGACGGCGGTGTTGGCCGGAATCGCGGGACCGAGAACGACCACCCGGTCACCCGGCTCGGCGCGCTGCGCCCAGCGGCAGGCGGGGCCGCCGTCCTCGTGCAGCGCGAAGTCGATGTCGACCTCGTTCCGCGGCTCCGTGCGCTGCTCCCGGACGGTGTACGAGCGCATCACGGCCCGCTCGTCGTCCGGCATCGCGCGCCAGGCGCCGAGGATCGCGTACATGTCGGGGTTGTCCAGCGGCGGCAGGACGGGGGCCTCCTGGCCGGGGTGCGGCAGGAAGAGGGAGAGGGACTGATCGCGTCCGCCGGCGGCGAAGGACGTGAGGTCCTCTCCCGTGAAGGTGACCCGGACCAGGGACGGGCCGAGCCGCCTCGTCCTGTCGACCTGGAGGTTGAAGAACTTGAACGGGGCGGTCTCGGCGCTCGTCATGGGGTCAGGCCACCTTCTTCGCGTTCTCCAGCGCCTTGGCCAGGTCCTCCAGGAGCGGGGCGCACTTGGCGTAGGAGTAGATGGGCTCGGTCACGCGCGGGAAGACCTGGCCGGCCTTGACGGCGGGCAGCGCGGCCCAGGTGGGCTTGGCCTTCAGGGCCTCCGGCTGCAGGGCCGAGGTGCGGTTGTCGAGCAGGATGATGTCGGCCTTGTACTTGTCGACGTTCTCCCAGCTCAGCAGCTCGAACCAGCCGCTGGGGTCCAGCTTCTCGGGGACGATGACGTTGACGCCCAGCTCCTGGAAGTAGAGCGTGTCGGTCGGCCGGACCGGGGTGGAGACGTAGAAGACGTCGGGGGAGCCGGAGCCGATCAGGACCTTGATGTCCTTCTTGCCCTTGGCGGCCTGACGGACGCGCTCGGCGGCGGCCTCGAAGCGGGCCTTGTCGTCCAGGATCTGCTTGGTCTTCACATCGGCGCCCAGCGACGCGGCGAGGTCGGCGTGGCGCTGGAGGACGGTCGGCATGGACTTGTCGGCGGCCCACAGGGCGACGCTCGGGGCGACCTTGAGGATCTTGTCCTTCTGCTCCGCCGGGATGTACCAGAGGTCGTTCTTCTCCCACATGTCCGTGATGAGGACATCGGGGTTGAGCTTGAGGTACTCCTCGATCTTGAACTCGCCCCAGACGTTGCCGATGACCTTGACCTTGGCGATGTCGAGGTCACCGGCCTGGACGTCCGGCTTCCTCTCCTTGGTCTTCGGGTCCTCGACGTACGTCGGGCCGAAGACGCCCTTGACCTCGACGCCGAAGTCCTTGAGCGCGGCGGCCATACCGGTGAAGGCGACGATGTTCTTCGGGGTGGACTTCGTCTCGACGGCGGTGCCGCGGTCGTCCGTGAACTTCCACGAGCCGGACTTCTCGCCGGCGCCGGAGGAGGCGCCGCCCTTGGTCTCGTTGCCGCAGGCGGCGAGCGCGGCGCCGAGCCCGAGGGCGCCGCCCGCGGCCAGCAGACCGCGACGGGTGAGGTGGGTGGCTCGGGCGTTGCTGGGCATGGCGATGTCGCTTTCGGTACGTGCCGGAGTCGGCGCCTGGGCAATTCGAGGGAAGGTTAGCCTAACCTCATGTCGATCAGTAGAGGTGGGGGCTGATGTCCTTGTCACATGCCAGAGGCGTAGCCCTTACTGAGGGGGTGTGAGGGGTGAGTCGCACTCGAACCACACCGTCTTGCCGTCGGCGGACGGCTCCACACCCCAGCGGTCGGTCACGGCCTCGACGAGCATGAGTCCCCGCCCGGCCTCCGCCAGCGGCTCGGCCGCCTTCGCGTAGAGAGGCGGTCCGGGGAGCGTGTCGGCGACCTCCACCCGCAGGCCGTGCGGCTCCCGCAGGATCAGAACCGTGCAGCGCCGCCCGGGAACGTGCCGTACGACATTGGCGACCAGCTCCGTGAGCGCGAGCCCGGCGGAGTCGGCGAGGTGGTCGAGCCCCCAGCGGCCGAGGGACATGCGCAGGATGCGGCGCATGTGACCGGCGGAGTGCTCACCGACGGTGAAGCCCATGCGGTAGCTGTTCCGAAGTTCCGCCGGATAGAGGTCGGTTGCCTGATTCATGCCACCAGGTTGGGGCGGTCTGGTTACGCTCGGCTACGGACCGAAACGAACGCAGCGAAGCGTGGGCTTGGGGGTGAATCTCGACGTGGCCAACATCCGCAGTCTCGATCCGAGCGCCTCACCGCTCGACTACTACGGCTCGGAACTCCGCCGGCTGAGGGAGGAGGCGGGCCTCGGCCAGCAGCAGCTGGGCGACATCGTCTACTGCACGGCGTCGCTGATCGGCCAGATCGAGACGACGAAGAAGGTCCCCACGCGGGAGTTCTCGGAACGGCTCGACGCGGCGCTGATGACGGGCGGGTTGTTCACGCGGCTGGTGGGGCTGGTGCTGAAGAGCCAGTTGCCGACGTGGTTCCAGGCGTACGCGGAGATGGAGGCGCGGGCGACGTACATCTCGACGTATCAGGCGCAGCTCGTCTATGGCCTGCTGCAGACGGAGGGGTACGCGCGGGCGGTACTGGGTGCTCGCACCGAGGACGACCTCGACACCAAGGTCGCTGCTCGCATCGAGCGCCAGCGCATCCTGGACCGGGAGACCCCGCCGTTGATCTGGGTGGTGCTGAGCGAGGCCGTCCTGCGCCAGGAGGTCGGTGGATGCGAGGTCATGCGAAACCAACTCGCCTACTTGTTGGCTATGCAGGAGCGCGAGTGGGTCAAGATCCAGATCCTGCCGTACGGGGCCGGGGCGCACGCCGGACTGATGGGCTCGTTCAACTTGCTGCGGTTCGAGGACGACCCCGACATCGTGTACACGGAGGACTTCATCCAGGGCCATATGACCGCCAATCCGGCAGCCATCAGGGAGGGTTCGCTCCGTTACGATCACGTTCAGGCGTCGGCCCTTTCCGTGGAGGACTCGGCCGCATTGATCGCCCGTGTAATGGAGGAGTGCTATGGCGACCAACCAGAACCTGACGGGCGCGAATTGGCGTAGGTCCTCGTACAGCGGTGACACCGGCGGCGACTGCATCGAATGCGCCCCCCTCGGCCCCGCCGCCTGGCGCAAGTCCTCTCACAGCGGCTCCAACGGCGGCGAGTGCGTCGAGGTCGCCGATCTCACCGCCCACGTCGCCGTCCGGGACTCCAAGGACCCCGAAGGGTCCGCCTTCCTGGCGACCCCCGCCGCGTTCACCGCCTTCGTGGCTGCCGCGGCCGGGGGCCTCCTCGACTGACACGCGGTCAGGGGCGGTGCCGCCCGAGGGTCACGTAGCCGTACCCCTCGCCCGGCTGCGGGGCGCGGGTCCAGGACCTGGTGGTGAAAGTGGGAAGCCGGCCCTGGGTCAGCGCCAAGCGGGGGAGGGAGAGCCCGAGTTCGGTGTGCAGGGCCTCCAGCACGCGCAGCTCGCCTTCCTCCTCGGAGTCCTCCGGGCCGAAGAGATTCGTGGGATCCAAGGCTTCGGGTATCGCGCCGGAGCGCTGGACCTCCTTGCCCCGCACGGTGTACGCGTACAGCTCCTCGCCCTGTTCGGCCACGGACAGGTGGAACGCGGCCGAGTGGTCGCCCGGCGAGCTCTGCTCACGCCACACCGTCACCGCCCGGCCGGTCGAGGAGGCGACCGGAGCAGGTGACCGGAACAGCCCGCTGATGCGCGCGTGGGAGTGGCCGTCGAAGGCGAAGGCCCAGCCCTCGGAGGTGCGGCCCACCGCGACCACGGCCCGGTCCTCCCACAGCTCCACGCCCTCCCGCTCATGCGGCCTGAGCGCTCGCCGGGACGCTTCGTAGAGGTCCGTGGGCGGGCTCGGTTCGGCGCCCTCCTCGCCGATCAGGTCGGGCAGGGCAGCGGGGTCCGTCCCCTCGACCCAGACGCAGCGGTATCCGTCGAACGGGCGCCGGTTCGCCGCGGGCTCGGCCAGCCACGCGAGACCGGGCGGGTCGAGATCGGGAGTCGGCTCGGGAACGGGCCCCGTCTCACCGGCCCGCGGTGTCGCGAGGATCTCCCGCCCGCGCTCGGGCGTCACCAGCGGACCGAGCACCGGGTCGGCGAGCAGCCCGACCGGGGCGATCAGCGAGGGTCCGGGGGCCTCCCAGAGCGGGAGAGCGTCCCGCAGCACCCGCCACGCCGCGTCGGTCGCGCCCCAGCGCGCCGACTCACGCGCCTCGGCGACGGCGAGGCCCCATGGGCCGGGAGGTGCGTACCGGTGGGTGCCGTCCCGCATCGCCCCCAGCACCGTCTCGGCGGTCTCCCGGGGCACCCCGCGCGCGGCCATCATCCCCAGCCAGTGGTCGTCCCCGTCCGACCGCCATGTGCCACCGGCCGACGACATTGCCTCCAGAGGCAGGATCTCGGGCAGGTAGCACGGATCGGCGGCCAGGAAGCCGTAGCTCTGGGCGCCGCGCGGAGCCAGCAGATGCCGGAGCTGGGTCAGCAGCACGCGGCTCCCCGGCCGCCCGAAGGACTGCGCCTCTTCGAGCAGCGGCAGCGCCTCCTCGTACCGGCCCCGCAGGGCCAGCCGGTGGGCCTCCTCCACACGGGCGTCCTGGGCGCGCGTGGTCCCGTTCACGAAGTCGGGCCTCTCCACCCGGTCGGAGTGGAAGTCGCGGTACATGGCTTCCATGTACGCCCGGAATGACACGTACCGGTCGGGGAACTCCCCGCTCCAGCCCTTGTAGACGTAGAGCGCCCACTCGCCGTCCCGGTCGGTGTCGCCCGGGTCGAGCAGGGCGTACGACATGTCGGAGTCCGTCTCCAGCCGCAGCGCCCTTCGCCACATCCCGGCCAGCAGGACCTCCTCCTCGCGCGAGTCGTCGCCGAGGCTCTGCTCGTACATCGGGGTCATGTCGAACGGGTCCCCGAACCAGTCGATGTCCTCGACGCCGCCGAGCTGGTAGATCGCGGCCATCTGGTCCACGTGCCAGCCGTCGGACACGCCAAGGAACGCCCGGTACGAGGGCGGCAGCCGCCGCCCCAGGCGCTTCTCGGCCGCCGCGATCGCCGACTCGTCCGCCCCCGGCCTGGCAGGGGAGGCAGCGGGCTGCTCGCCATCGTCGTCCTCGTCCTCCGCGTCGGCGCGCGGAACCCACTCGTCCCGCCAACGCCCCAGGAACTCGTGCCAGTCGAAGTCCTCGCTGCTCATGGGTGGATCGTGTCATCCGCCACTGACAGCGACTCCGGGCATGGGACGAGCCGTCGCCCCGGCGGGAACGCCGGGG